>NZ_JAGGIJ010000017.1:0-1497 GCF_024103505.1 Snodgrassella sp. | reverse complement strand
GAAAAAGTTTTAATATTGATAAAATCTTGGTTTTGATATGCTGATGCATAAAACCATTCTTGTGTTGTAAAATCCATCATTTGACCTCTGTTACAATAACCTTAACGCCTCGACTTTTACCATAGTCAATAGCTCTATGAATTTGTTGCCATTGTACTTTATTAGTTGTGGCAGGTACAGCTAAACGAATTTCTCTACTGCTAATATCTGTACTTAATACAGTACTTCCTCTTAAATCATGTCGTGTAAAATTCGCTGCCGCATCAATATTATTTTTTAATGTATTAAAAATTTGTTTTGGATTAGCTATCTTGGCAGGGGTGGTGGTATCTAATGTTTTAACACTAACTGCTTTTTTTGTCACTGGGTCGTAATAATCAAATGTTTTAAAATTGGGCGGTAGCCGCGAACCAGCAGAAAGCTCTTTACCCACAAAATCTTCCCAAGGCATACCTTGTTTCTGAATTCCTTTACCCCACTCAATTCCGGTTTCTGCTTTAGTAACTGGTTTAGTAATACTTTTTCCAGCCCCTTTGGCTATTTCTTTAATTTTAGTAGCGTATTTTGATTTTGCCAAAGTACTTACTACTTTTGCTGCTGTTCCTGTTACTAAATAACCTCCTGTTAATGAACCGCCTACTTTACCTGACAAATAACCTTCCATTTTTCCTGCTAGTCCAGGATTTGTCTGCAAAGCATAAGCGTATAATTCTTCCCATTCTTTTACTGATACTTCTATTGAGTTGAATACTGCATTCGGATCACTAATGACTCCGTATATACCTTTTGCTGTATCTACTGGATGTCTTACTGCATTTGCTGTGCCTTCAATGGCTTCTACTGCACCATCTGCAAATCCTTTGATTGAGCCGCGGCTTTTATTGGTAATATAGTCTGTTAGTTGTTTGCTCGTCCAGTTGTACTTTGTAGCCAGTTCCAACTCTCGTTTGGATTCTTCTTCACGCAATATATCTAAATTATTATTCTCTGCTGCATTCTGCCCAACCACACCGGCTATCTGCGCATTAACCAATGAACCACCCGTTAGCCCACCTGATACGGTGGCCACTGCTGATGATAGGTCTCTGATGCTGGCTTTGACGCTTTCCGGTAAGCGGTTCGGGTCTATCTCGCCGGTTCTCGGGTCTATGGCTTCGGGATACTGATCTTTGGGCAGTTGTTTAATCAGGTATTGCGCAGCCAGTTCGGCGGCACTGGCGCCTACTGCTCCGGCGGCGGCATTACCACCGTTTACGCTGGCACTGATGGCGCCTAGGAGCGCATGGGCTACCAGTTGGGCAGCCTGATTCTGGTTGTCGCCATGACCGAATTGTTTGCCGATAAGTTCTGCGGCATACGGTGCGAGGGCGTTGGTAGCCGCTTGCAGGTTGGTTTGGCCACCAAGGATGCCGGTGACGGCACTGGTGACGGCGTTCAGGGCTCGGCTCTTGCCGCCGCCGATACCCCATGATTGGGCTTGTTCGTCTGCTGTGCGGT
>NZ_JAGGIJ010000006.1:0-192338 GCF_024103505.1 Snodgrassella sp. | reverse complement strand
TTTAAGGAACGGATATGCTCAGACTGAGGAATACGCAGACAGTGACTGCTACGTGCCTGAGCGAATTGTGCGGGTAGACCACTGGTTTCGCGACCGAATAAGAAATAAATCTCCTTCGAACTATCGCTAAAATCGAACTCAGTGTAATTGCGTGTGCCATACGTTTCTATCAAGTATACCTGTGCATTAGTTTGAGTTTCTGTCATTTCGATAAAGGCTGGCAGACTATCGTGGTAATGAATGTCTACATGTGGCCAGTAATCGAGGCCAGCGCGTTTGAGCATTTTATCGTCAGTAGAAAAGCCGAGTGGACGAATCAGGTGCAGACTGGTATGGGTACCGGCACAAGTACGGGCGATATTGCCGGTATTGGCGGGGATTTGGGGCTGGTAGAGAGCGATGTGCAGCGGCATTCTAGTCGTTCTTGAAAAAGATTTAGTGTATATCAGTTTGGATAATTAGTGTATGGCATAATTATTTATAATCTGTGCTTATTGTGTTGGCGATATTATGTACCGGTATTGGAATATAATTTATTGATATGTGCAATTTGGACTGCAAATATCCTACACTAAGAGGAACAACTAGTTGCAAAATACCAAGCAAAAAACAAAGATATATATTGTTTGCTATGGCGTAATCGTCAAATCTTTTGTCGATGAATAGGGTGCTAAATGAATCTTTTATGTGTATTCATGACAGTATTTTTTAATTTACCCTATTCAACGTGACGATTTGCTATACATCATGATTGCTCTGAAGCGTACTACAACCAGACTATATTGCCAGTATTTGTAGCATAAAACAGATTGTTTGTGTCGGCAAAGCTCTAATTGGTGATGCAGGGATTATCTTTTTTGTTGGATATGCTATTGTTGGATTGTTGGTCAGTATATTGCATTTTCAATTGAATATGGTGGTTGTTATTATCGCCGGATTTTGTATGATGAAAAATTTTAGCAGGAAGAATACATGCAGCTGAACTCAGTAGGTACACCACTATTTTATGGCGTATTTATCGTCATTGTTATTGTTATGATTGCGATTGATATGCTCACGCTGAAAAAAGAGGGTATGCATCGCGTTAGTACGAAAGAAGCATTGCTTTGGACATCAGTATGGATTGCTGTTTCTTTGGGATTTGCGGGTTGGTTGTATTTTGAACTGGCACATAATCCTGCGGTTGGTTCGGATGTGGCTGTGGATTCGGTGATGGACTTTCTCACAGGTTACGTGTTGGAAAAATCATTATCAGTCGACAATATCTTTGTATTTGTGCTGATATTCAGTTATTTTAAGATACCTGCCGAATATCAGCATCGAGTTTTACTTTTTGGGGTACTAGGCGCGATTGTTCTGCGTGCCATTATGGTGGCTTTGGGGGCGGTACTGGTTAGCCGTTTTGAGTGGGTGCTGTATTTATTTGGTGTCTTTCTACTTTATAGTGGTATTAAATTGATGCTGCCAGAAAAGGCCGAGGATAAAGGCCTGTCTGATAATCCACTAGTAAGCTGGCTGAACCGGCATATGCGCGTGAGTGAGCAGCTGAATAGGGAGAAATTCTTTACCATTGAAAATGGCCAGCGCATGGCTACTCCATTACTACTTACTTTGGTGGTAATCGAATTGAGTGATGTGGTTTTTGCTGTGGATAGTATTCCGGCAGTATTTGCGGTAACAACTGATCCGTTTATTGTTTTCACTTCCAATATTTTTGCAGTATTGGGCTTACGCGCGATGTATTTTTTGTTGGCCAATGTGGTAGAAAAGTTTATTTATCTCAAATACGGGCTGGCTGTAGTATTAACTTTTATCGGAGGTAAAATGCTGGTTGCCAAGTGGTGGCATATTCCTTCTTTTGCTTCACTGGCAGTAGTGTTTAGTGCCTTACTGATTGCCATAATTGCTTCATGGTTGAAAACCAGACAGAGGCCGGATATTCGTTGAAATGGTATGCTACACTTATTCAGACAGTCTAGTATGCAATCACTTTATCTCTAAAAGACAAAGTGATCGCGTACTAAACTGATATTCAAAGTGATAGAAATATTATTAATCTAACTTGTTAATAATTTCACTTATCCGTGCCACATAAATTTTGACAGTTTCAATATCACCATGTGGAATTTCATCTACACTGGCATCGGCAGGTGTCTGTACTAGAGCACCAATAGAACCGCCAAGTGTATTGATATCATTGCGATCTGCTTGCTTGGTATTTGCTGGCAATAATCCCAGACTCACCCAGATACCACCATGCTGTGCGGCCAGAGTCTGCATCCAGATTAGCGTTACCTGTTTATCGCCGTTAAAACTGGCACTATTGGTAAATCCGCCAAACACTTTATCCTGCCAGGCACGCTTAGCCCACAATGCCGAAGTGGCATCAGCAAATTTTTTGAATTGCCACGGTACATTGCCCATATAAGTGGGTGCAGCAAAAATAATTCCTCTGGCAGCATCAAGCTGTTGCCATTGCTCATCATTCAAATTGCCGTTAGCATCAATTTCTACCAGCAAGGCATCTGTATCTGCTGCCGCTGCTTCAGCTATTTTACGGGTATGGCCGTAACCTGAAAAAAATACAATGACTAGTTTACTCATCTGTATATCCTTTGAAGTTAGACAGAACCAAAACAGATTAAGCTGGCAGTATGGTTATTACAATAGCGTTTTAGGAAACAAAAATCGTTATTATTGCCTAGCAGGAAAACACAGGCAGCCCTGCGCAGAAATTTTCTCAAGCTGAAGACTGCTTGCTGCAACCATTAAAGTGGTTTTCTAAAATCCATATTTTATTAGTTTAGTGTTTACTTGATAACACGGTAAATAATTGTTAGACTGAATCGAATACAAAATCATGTCTAAATATGGATATTTAGGGATGGTAAATAATATTGTCGTCTACCTTTATCGGACCTATAGATAAATTAGAAGTAGCAGTAACATATACATCAGAAACACAACCACTCCCGGATAGTATATACAACTGATTGTCTCAGAAGCTGCCCGTAATTAGTCAGTCAAAAGGACAGTATCCGTGGTGCAACCCTTATTTATGAAAGGTAATTATATGGCATACGCTAGTACCAATCCCTATACCGAACAGCAGGTAATGGCATTTCCTAATACCACCGATGTTGAATTGGAAGCAGCATTAAATGGTGCTGATGCTGCTTTCCGTGAGTGGAAAAACACGACATTTGCCCAGCGTGCGCGTATTCTGCAAACAGCAGCCGACATTCTACGTGCCAATATTGATGAATATGCCCGTCTGCTGACATTAGAAATGGGCAAACTGTTTAGTGAAGCCAAAGCAGAAACTGAGCTGTCTGCGCAGATTTTTGAATATTATGCGGTAAATGCCGAACGTCAGCTTCAGCCGGAAGTGTTGCCGGTCACTTCTAATAAAGGCAATCGTGCCCGTATCGAATTTGCCCCGCAAGGCATTATCTTGGCGGTAGAACCGTGGAATTTCCCGTATTACCAGATAGCACGTATTGTTGCGCCACAACTGGCTGCCGGTAATGTTGTTCTGTTGAAACATGCTTCTAATGTTCCTCAGTGTGCTGCTAAAATGGCCGCCATGCTGTCACAGACTGGATTAGTGCAGGGCGCCTTTCAGAATCTCTATCCAACCCATGAACAACTGGCCAAAATCATTGCCGATCCGCGCGTACGCGGTGTGGCCTTAACAGGTTCAGAAGGAGCAGGTGCGATTGTGGCTGCACAGGCAGGCGCGGCATTGAAAAAATGCACGCTGGAACTGGGCGGTGCCGATGCCTTTATCGTGCTCAATGATGCCGATATCGAAAAGGCCGCTAAATGGGCAGTGTTCGGCCGTCACTGGAATGCAGGGCAGGTTTGTGTGAGTGCCAAGCGTATTATCGTGGAAGATGGCGTATATGATCGTTTCCTGAAACTGTATCGTGAAGGTATCCAGCAACTGCGTATGGGCGACCCGATGGATGCAGCCACTACATTAGCACCACTGTCTTCCCGCTCCGCCGTTACAGGCCTGCAACAGCAACTGGACGAGGCAGTTAAACTGGGTGCGCATGCTGAAGAAATTGCGCTGGATATGCCTGCGCAGGGTTGTTTTTTCCGGCCGGTTATTCTAACCAATATTAAGCAGGATAATCCGGCACGGCACTGGGAATTCTTTGGTCCGGTTTCTTCCGTGTATCGTGCCAAGGACGCTGCTCATGCCATTGAAATTGCCAACGATACTCCTTATGGTCTTGGCGGTTCTATCTTTACCGCAGATGAAGAACGCGGTGCTCAACTGGCTCAGCAGATTGATACCGGTATGGTATTTATTAATCACCCTACTATGGTGAAAGCCGATTTACCCTTTGGTGGCGTAAAACGTTCCGGCTTCGGACGTGAATTGCTAGATTTGGGCTTAAAAGAATTTGTTAATGCCAAACTGGTAAGCATTGCTGATATCGACGCCGAATTCTAAGCGGTGCACAATAATAACAGGGTGGCCAAATCGCCACCCTGTTATTTGTATCTTATCTTTAAACAAGTTTGTTCTCTTTCTCTAATACCACAGAAGCGATTCGAGTCATCATCAATACCGTAAAGTGCTCACTAAGCTGGCATTACCGAGAATATTGCTCAAATGTACCAGTTGTGGCTATCAGTTGGCGATGAATGAATCAAACGAGTATAAGCTGATGTGCAAATACGTGGAAGGAACAGTGTGGCAGTACCAGAAGCAGACATAATTTCTGTATCAGCAGCAGAAATGCTGCAAAAGCGCGTAAGAAGTACATAAAAATGTGGTGATTGTGGCAGAATTAGGTACAATCGCCGCTTTTACCATTGCAGAGGTCTAATCATGTCTGAATCAACCCCTATCTGCCCACAATGCGCCAGCGAACAGAATTACTTTGATGGCACTTTTACTGTCTGCCTTGAATGTGGACATGAATGGGATGTTGCCAGTACCACCAGCGCACAGGAGCTGGATGTTAAAGACAGTAACGGTAATCCGCTAGCTAATGGTGATGATGTTATTCTGATTAAAGACCTCAAACTTAAGGGCAGCAGCACTGTGCTGAAAAAAGGTGCCAAAGCCAAAGGTATTCGTCTGGTTGAAGGCGACCACGAAATTGATTGCAAAGTAGATGGCATGAAAATCATGCTTAAAGCGTGTTTTGTGAAAAAAGCCTGAGTAATAGGGTAACGAAATAATGGCCAGTCTGTCTGCTTGGTAATGTTTGCAGATGGGATGGCCAGTTTTTCCAGTTGTGGATAAGTACAGTTATCCACAATCTGGCCGGTTACAGTTTATTTATTCGCAGGGAGCAAATCCGGGTCAACAACTGTATAAACACAGTTATTCAGTGTTGCAGTGCTGATTCTTTGCATAATCACACTTGCCAGTTCTGCCCGATGAATATAACCATGTATTTCCTGCTGATAAAAGCATTTCCCTGTACCGGTAACTGCACCATTAACCAAACCACCGGGGCGCAGAATTTCATAATTCAGCGTACTGGTTTGCAGCCATACTTCTGCCAGAGACTTTTCCCGTACTGAATGTCCGAAAGCTTTTTTTGCCCGTTCCGACATCGTAGGCCATGAATCACCGCAGCCCAGAGAAGTAACCAGCAGCATCTGCTTGATACCACAGTGTTCGGCCGTATCAATAATCAGCCGCTGTGCCAGATAGTGCGCACCTGCCGAACCGCCTAATGTCGATACAATCACCGTATGGTTACCGGCCAGCTCGCAGGCTTTCTTGACACTGGATTCGTCAGTAGCATCGCCAACCACCGTTGCTACCCCTTGCTGGCTTAACTGTCGGGCAAAATCCGCGTCCCGTACCAGCGCAATACAGCGCCACTGCAATGGCTGCTGCAACGCCAGTTGCAATAGCTGATAGCCCGTACCCATTTTCGGGCTTACCCCAAACAATAATAAAGTTTTCATCAGTTTCTCCTCAGGCAGAACCAAAGTGTTGTGCCAGACTGCTTAACTGCTCTGTTTTTAGCGGACGCTTTTTATCACGGCCAACAAAAATCTTGAACATAATCTCACCTTGCCGGTTTAGAAAATAATTGCAGCCGTGGTCATAAGCATAAAGCTGCGCACAACAAAAGCAATATATACACAGTTTTGCGTGCAGATGTGCCCGTTGAAACCCTGATTATGTTGCAGATTAAAATAACCGGCACCCTTTTTTCCTGCTGGCAACGCACCGGAAAATTGCGCAATAATATTCACCGTATGTAGCAGAAAAGTAATTTCGTTCCAAGTCTGCACTTCCTGCCACACTGCATTAAACTGGCTGCCATTAATGATAACTGTATGCGCTATTGCCTGAATGAGTTCGGCCATCATAGCCTGATATTGCATGGCCATCCGCTCTAGTGTATCTTACTAGCCATCTATCTTGAAACAGCAAGCCAGAACAGGCTGCATCAAAACGGCTCAGCGCCCATGATTGTGTAGCGCAGATATCAATGAAAAGCTGCAAAAATTAAATAATAATTATTATATAGTAACGGTTTTATAGCGGCGCTATCCAACAATATCCAGTTTATTAATACACACCAACGAACATAAAAACGCCAGAAATCTGCCTGAACGAAAGCAATCATTGGGCTAAATCTATTCTGAGGTTATAAGCATGTAGATGAAGGATTTGCCCGCATACACAATAGTACCGGATTTACCGTACATAGTAGTTGCAGTAATCCTTACGGCCAGATAGATTTAAGCTGATATCTGCCGGTTAGACCAATCTGGACTTAAGTCTGCCAAAATAGCTAAACTGCATTAATAAAATCAGGTATTTTTTTAACATAAAGTGATAGTATATCTATCCATCGTTTCGCGCCGGCATTGGGGTGAGCGTATATTGTTAATATGATCGTCTGGAATATCCATGCAAGAAACACAATCAGCGCAACAGATTAGTGGCCTGTTACTTGGCACCGCTGTAGGTGATGCCATAGGACTGGCACGGGAAGGACTGACACCCAAACGAGCCTCTCGTTTGTTTGGTAACCTGATTCAGCATAGCCTGATAGTTACACCATGGGGCAGGGCAGGCTTGTGCAGTGATGACACCGAGCACGCAGTCATGGTGGCGCAGAGTCTGCTAAGCGGTCACCAGAATGCCGATGATTTCAGCCGCCAACTGGCAAGCCGGTTACGGCGCTGGTTTCTTACCTTACCGGCCGGTTTGGGTATGGCTACCCTTAAAGCCTGTAGCAAATTGTGTCTGGGCATCAGTCCGGCCAAAAGTGGTATTCGCTCCGCCGGTAATGGCGCAGCTATGCGTGCCCCTGTGATTGGCTGGTTTTTTGCCGATAATCCTTTCACCATGCGCGAAATAGTCCGCGCAGCTACCATCATCACCCATACTGACCCACGGGCAGAAGAGGGCGCATGGGTTATCGCTATGGCCGCCAGACAGGCCAGGGAGCAACAGCCACAAGCCCCTATTGACAGCTTCTTTGCCGACATCATGCCCAGCCTGAACGGCCAGCAACTGACCTGCCAGTTACAACTGGCACAGCAAAAGTTACAACAACAGGCCGAACTCAGCGATTACCTACTGGCCTTGCAACTAGAGAAAAAAGGCATTACCGGCTATATTAATAATACTGTGCCTGCCGTTATCTACGCGTGGCTGCGCTACTACGGTAACTATGAACAAACCATCAGCGCACTGATACACGCCGGTGGCGATACAGATACTACCGCCGCCATCGCCGGCGCGCTTGCCGGTATTCAGTTGGGTGAGGCAGGCATTCCTGCACACTGGCTAGCGGGTGTGAAAGAGTGGCCGATGAGTATTGACTACCTGCGCAAATTGTCCAGTGCGCTGGCCGCCAAAAAACACCACCCCGAACAAACCATTAGCCTGCGCCAACCCAGCTACCTCCCCTTGTTGGGCAGAAACCTGCTGTTTTTCTGTATCATTATGCTGCATGGGTTAAGACGGCTGCTACCACCGTATTAGGCAGTAACAGCAAAATACTCAGGATAATAAAAAACAGGTCGATAATCTTATAAACACTGTTGAGGATTAGTATTTTCTTTAATACCATTCGGGCAATAACCTACATTTTGCCCCAGTTTTACCACCACCACATCTTTTATCTGCAAAATACTGCCTTTCTGCGGCCAGACAGGTGCTGTATATACCGCATTTAAATCCGATTTAATCTCATCATAGGATGCGGGCACAATGTTGGCGATTTCTGTTTTATTCATAAATGCAGAAATTCTGTCAGAATTACCATGATCCCAGTTAAGAAATGAAGCACCGAACATATCCGAATTTTTGGGTCGGTTTACCCGTTTAATATCCAGCGCGCCAAAGAAATAGACTTTAACTGGCGATTCCAAAGATACATTCAATTCTGTAGCTATATCGTTGGCAATAGCAGAAGCCAGCCGGTAATCTTTTTTGTAGGCAATATAGTCAGTATAAAAAAGATTACTCACGGTGGCCATACCGTACAGAAATGAAAAAGCCGCTATGGCCCATAAATATTTATTTTTTCTGATAATAATAAAACTAATTAGTCCAGCAGAGGCCAAAAATATAGCAAAGCTGGTCATTGTTCTGGCCGATAATTCCTCGCCAAGCACTATATTCATGGAAAACAAAGTGATGATGCTTAAAAATGCATACAAACTGTATCTTGTTTTTCTTCTTAGCGGATAAAATAGCGGCAGGATTAAAAATACAACAGCCAGTACAAACGTATTCATCCCGTAAGGTGCTTTGAGAGTAAAATAATGTTCGATACTGCGACTAATCTTTTTCAGTGCCTGTTTGGGTGATTCCTCAAGCCAGGTAAACATATCACTTAAATAAGATTCTGAGTGAAGATGGTAATAATTCAGAATTAATTCTCCCAGCACAAAATACAGGATTAGCCCGATAATTGAAGCTATTATTAACCTGAATATCAGTTTTAAATGCCTGCTATCTTCTGTGTCTCTAACTATATCTAGCAACAAATAGGCAAGCAATAAAGAATAAGAAAAAAAGATTATCGACTGATAAATGGCTACAGCATAACCTAACAGCAAAGCCGGAATAAGGACTGTATGCAGAAAGGAATTCTTTCTAACGATTAAATATACAGCTATAGACGACAACAGTATGGCTGTGGCCACCGTATCACATTGGTTGAGAAATTGGAGCTGATAAGCAAACTGTGCGGAGGAAGCATATAAAACCGCAAAGAAAAGCGTTTGTTTCAGGCTCAGGGAAAAGGTATAAACAATTAGCGCACATGAAGCTGACAATAAAATAAAGGTCAGCATCTCAGTATAAAAAGGAATAAAAGGCTCAGGATAAATACTGGCTTTTAATAAGGCATGCCCCCATCTGCCAATAGCAATAGTATGGGAAATATTGTTATTAAATTCCTCATCTATCGACAAACCGAAGTGTGTAAGCTCAAAACCGTAAACACAAATATAAGTAAAAAATGCGACCAGAAAAGCCAATATCGCAATCTGGTATTTGTCATTATGGCTAGTCTCAACATATTGCATTCAGCATCGCCTTTATTTGAAATAAAATTTATGGTTTGATGATATAATTGCACAGACTTGCTTAACATAATTAAGAAGATTCTGTGCATAAACTAAAGCTTAGTTTTCCAATACAAAATTATAATCTAAATTCTATAGTGTAAATTATCAAAACAGCAGTTCAGGTTAACAAAAACTAATTGTAATTCAGAAAAATCACGTCTGGTGAGCATTATTTTGTATTGGTAATGACGGCAAATCTTTGCATGGGAAGAAATATGATATCTAACTATCTCCTAAAATACTACATCCAGAAAGTAGAAAATTTTCTTCATTAACCCACAGAGTATTTGAACATGAAAAAGATGACTGAGCATCAAATCGTATCTATTTTAAAAGAAGCTGAAGTCGGTATTCCTGTCAAAGAACTTTGTCGTAAATATGGTATGGGTAATTCAACTTTTTATAAATGGCGGGAAAAATACGGTGGTATGGAAACCTCCGATATCAAACGTTTAAAGGAGCTGGAGGCTGAAAACCGCAAGCTTAAGCAGATGTTTGCTGAGCTCAGTTTAAAATCTCAGCTTCAGGAGGAAATCATAAAAAAGCTATAGTGCCTACCAAGGCACGTAAAGCATGGGCTTTGGAGTTACAAGAAAATCATTTTGTTACTATTGCTATGAGCTGCGCTATTGTTGGCTTAAGCCGCTGTGCTTACTATTATCAGCCCAAGTTACCGGATGATTCAGTGATTAGGTCGGTACTCAGTGCGATCACCGATAAGCATTTACGCTGGGGCTTTCCCAAGTGTTTTAATCGCATCAGAAAGCTCGGCTATAAATGGAATCATAAACGTGTGTATCGGGTGTATTGTGAATTGAAGCTTAATCTCAGGGTAAAGCGTAAACAGCGTATTCCACCACGAAGCCCGGAAAGGCTATCAGTACCCAATAAACAAGGTGAATGCGGGTCAATGGATTTTATGAGTGACGGCAGTCGCAATCAACGACGCTTTAGAACTTTCAATGTGATAGATGACTTTAATCGTGAGGCGCTAGGCATTGATATTGCGGTCAGTTTACCAGCTGGCAGGATTACCCGTTATCTGGATAAACTGGCCGAATATCATGGTTATCCACTAAAAATACGAGTAGATAATGGACCGGAATTCACTGGAAACACGTTTACTAATTGGGCAAAATCACATGGTATAACTATAGATTACATCAACCCCGGCAGTCCATATCAAAACGGGTATATTGAACGATTTAATCGTACCTATCGCACGGAAATATTGGATTTATATTTATTTAATAATCTAGAACAAGCAAGAAAGGTAACCGAAGAATGGCTAACCATTTATAATACTGAAAGACCTCATGAAGCATTAAATAATATGACGCCGATTGAGTATAAAACACTAAAACAAGCAGCATGATTTTCTACTTGAATCTTGTTCTAACTATGGGGTATTTACAAATTGATTCTATCAATTTAGAATTATAAACTTTATATCTATTTATGATATGATGACTATAAGTATCAGATAAAAAGTTTTTATGTGTAATAAAATACCCCATCCTATTCCTTATCAAGGGAGTAAAAGAAAGATTGCTAATCAAATTTGCTCACTATTTCCAAGCAATATTGATTGTTTGATAGAACCTTTTGCGGGTTCTGCTGCAATTACTTTGTTTGCAGCTCATCATAACTTAGCTAAGCGATTTATTATCAATGATAAACAACCAGAATTAATGGAACTGTGGAAACTAATCATAGATGAGCCTAATAAAACCTCCGAAAAATATAAAAAAATATGGTCAGCTGTAGCTAATGAAAATAATATAGACTTTAATCTAATAAGAGAAAGATTTAATCAGTATAGGGATCCCATCGATTTACTGTACTTAATTGTTAGATGTGTGAAAAATGCTATAAGATTCAATAAAAAGGGGGAGTTTACCCAATCAGCTGACAAAAGAAGAGCCGGAACACACCCAAATAAAATGGCTGAATCAATTAATAGAGCTAGCTTTTTACTAAAAAATAGAACTGAAATTTTTTGTGGTGATTTTATGGATGTATTACCTATAGCCCAAAAAAATGATTTTATATATATGGATCCACCATATCATGGGACATCTAATGGAAAAGATAGGCGTTACTTTTCCCAATTAGAAAAGGAAAACTTAATACAAGGTTTAGAATATTTAAATAAGAGAAATATTGATTTTATTCTATCTTATGATGGAAAAACAGGGAATGCAGAGTATACAGCGATACTTCCTGATTATTTAAACATGAAACATTTTCTAATCAATGCTGGTAGGTCATCTCAAGCGACTCTAAATGGGAAAAATCAAACAACATTTGAAAGACTTTACTTATCAGAAAAATTAAACTTTCTTTAAGCAAACTGTCAATCATGTATAAAAGCCAAAACAGATATGTCTCTTGTAAAAGTTAACATTTTTTAAAATAGGCTAAAAAGCATAGAAATATTGCTGAAACATATTGCCATTTTTCTATTTTAGGAAAATATTTTATGAAATGTTAAAACCTAAACTAAATTTTCAAACAAACGATGTCAACCTAGGTTCCTAGTAACACAAATCATGACTTATGCTTTAAGTACAAGCTTATTGCCTCTTTAGTTAAGATTTGTACGGATTTATTATTTTCTTTAGATAGAGTGTCCATTTTATCATAGATATCAATATCATCATTATTAAAAACAATATCCAACCGCCGTTGAGGATGCATTGCAATATGGTTATAATTTTCAGGATATGCCCAAAAACATTCTTTACAGATATTCATATTCTTAATTTCTTTGAAATTTTTACAGTTTTCACATGACCAGCTTTTTGTTCTTTGTTCCGATGCATCAAGAAGCATATATTCTTCTATTTTTTCTGCTGAATCATTTCCCGAAATTTCATAAGGTATTCGGTGATCAATTTGTAAATATCTAGGTTCTAATCTTTCATTACTTAATGTAGATCTTGAATCATAATAATCAACAAGTTGCTGTTTAAACTCCTTTGAAAAAGCTTTTCTACCGCCGATTCTTCCGGCAATAATTTGTGAAGGATCGCCAAACTTATAAGCAGCAATCATTCTTCCTGTTTTTGGACTTTTAACTCTATATGTTTCTAATGGAATTCCATTTTCTCTCACATCTCTAATTGCTCGAGGAGGATGATCATATCCGTAGAGTTCGCTTAATTCTTCTGTAGTAATAGAACCATAAGTTAATAAATGATCGATAACGGTTTTAGGTCGCTTTGATTTAACAGATAAACATTTTTCAAAGAAAGCATCTGACATAGATTTAGGTTTTATAGGTTTACACATAAATATTTCATTCATCAATTTTCATTAAAAGTTTATAAGGCTCAATACCAAATGCTTGAGATATTGACTCAATAGTAGTTAACGTTATATTACGTTCTCCTCTTTCAACAGAACCAATATAAGTCCTATGATATCCACATATCTCTGCAAGCTTTTCTTGTGAAATATGCATCTTATTCCTATAGTAAAAAATATTTCTAGCCACTATTTTTTGTAGCGTCATTATTTATCCGAATAACATAGAATTAGTTTTTGAATTTATATCTTTTTGATGACTTTAAGTCGACAGACTATAAGTAGCATTAGATTTTAATAATCAAATGTTAAGAATATTTATACAACTATTTGGTTAAAAATTTATTTGATCGTCCATGGTAACCAATGGATGTCAATTGATCTATGTAATCAATTAGAAACACCATTAATTGTCCTAATACTAATAGTAACTTACTAACAAAAATGAGAAGCACCATGAATTTAATATTCAATTGTAACTATCCCCTAAAATAGTACAGCCAAAAAGTAGAAAATTCTCTCCATTAACCCACAGATAACCCACAGAGGATTTAATCATGAAAAAAATGACTGAACATCAGATTGTATCTATATTGAAAGAAGCTGAAGCCGGTATCCCCGTTAAAGAACTTTGCCGTAAATATGGTATGGGGAATTCAACTTTTTATAAATGGCGCGACAAATACGGTGGTATGGAAACTTCAGATATCAAACGTTTAAAGGAGCTGGAGGCTGAAAACCGTAAGCTTAAGCAGATGTTTGCTGAGCTAAGCTTAAAATCTCAGCTTCAGGAGGAAATCATAAAAAAGCTCTAGTGCCTATTAAGGCACGTAAAGCCTGGGCTTTGGAGCTACAAGAAAGTCATTCTGTTACTATTGTTATGGGCTGCTTTATTGTTGGTTTAAACCACTGCGCTTACCATTATCAACCTAGGTTACAGAATGATGCGATGATCAGGAACCCTACTATTTTAGGGGGTAATTGTAATTTAGTTACTAAAAAATTATTATTTATTTAAATTATTAAGCCCCTACTTAAATTCAAAAGTAGAGGCTTTATTTATATTGAATTTAAAAGTTAAATAGATTTTTAAATTAAATTGTTTTTTACTCCACCGTCACCGATTTCGCCAGATTGCGCGGTTTATCCACATCGGTGCCGCGTGCCAGTGCGGTGTGGTAGGCCAGTAGCTGTACGGGTATGGTGTGGACGATTGGGGAGAGTACGCCCATATGGCGCGGGGTGCGGATGATGTGGACGCCTGCGCCGGCGGTGAATTCGCTATCGAGGTCGGTGAAGACGAAGAGTTCGCCGCCGCGTGCTGCTACTTCCTGCATGTTGGCTTTGACTTTTTCCAGCAGGCTGTCGTTGGGCGCAATGACGACGACGGGCATGTTCTGGTCTACCAGTGCCAGTGGGCCGTGCTTGAGTTCGCCGGCGGGATAGGCTTCGGCGTGGATGTAGGTGATTTCTTTGAGTTTCAGTGCGCCTTCTAAGGCGATGGGGTAGTGGATGCCGCGGCCAAGGAAGAGGGCGTTGTTTTTGGCGGCAAACTGGTTTGCCCAGCTGGCGATTTGCGGTTCGAGGTTGAGTACGTGTTGTACGCTGCCGGGCAGCAGGCGCAGTTCGCTGGTGTATTGTTCTTCTTCTGCAGGGGTAACCAGTCGGCGCATTTTGCCCAGTGTTACAGCTAAGCCAAATAGGGCTACTAGCTGGGTGGTAAAGGCTTTGGTGGAGGCTACGCCGATTTCGGCGCCGGCACGGGTATACAGTACCAGTTCGCTTTCGCGCGGCAGGGCGGATTCCATGACGTTGCAGATGGACAGGCTGTGCTGTATGCCAAGTGATTTGGCATATTTGAGTGCTTCCATGGTGTCGAGGGTTTCGCCGGACTGGGAGATGGTGATGATGAGTTGCTCGGGGTCGGCGATGACTTTGCGGTAGCGGTATTCGCTGGCAATTTCGACATCGGTGGGTATCTGGGCGATGGCTTCGAGCCAGTAGCGCGCGGTAAGGGCGGCATAGTAGGAGGTGCCGCAAGCAAGGATTTTGATGCTGCGGATGCGCTCGAAGATGCTGGCGGCGCTGGCGCCAAAGTTTTCTGGCTCAAAGCCGCCAACGAGAAATACTTCGGCGGTGTCGGTGATGGCTTTGGGCTGTTCGTGGATTTCTTTTTGCATGAAGTGGCTGTATAGCCCCAGTTCGAGAGAGGCGAGTGACAGCTCGGACATTTTGATTTCGCGCTGTGCTGGCTGGTTGTGTTTGTCGAGCAGGGTGTCGATGCCTTGTGTGGATAGCTGGACGATGTCGCCATCTTCGAGGAAGACGACGCGACGGGTATAGGCGATAACGGCGGAGACGTCGGAGGCGATAAAGCTTTCGTTTTCACCCAGTGCTACTAACAGGGGGCAGCCCATGCGTGCTGCGATGAGTTGGTCGGGGTTGTCTTTGGCGATCACGCCGATGGCGTAGGCACCCTGAAAGCGTTGGCACGCGGTCTGAACAGCCTGAAACAGGTTGCCGCTGCTGGTGTGGGTGTATTCGTAATGAATGCTGTGGGCGATGACTTCGGTGTCGGTTTGTGAGGTGAATTCATAGCCCAGTGCTTGGAGGCGGCTGCGTTCGGCTTCGAAGTTTTCGATGATGCCGTTGTGGACGATGGCAATCTGGTCGTTGGAGATATGCGGGTGGGCGTTGGGTTCGGTAACGCCGCCGTGGGTAGCCCAGCGGGTGTGGCCGATGCCAAGGCAGCCTTTGAGGCCGGCGGCCTGTGCGGCTTCTTCCATGAGTTTGACGCGGCCGACGCGGCGCACGCGTTCGATGCTATTTGGTGTCCATACGGCGATGCCTGAGGAGTCATAACCGCGATATTCCAGTCGTTCAAGACCGCTGGTAAGAAATTCTACTACGTTATTCTGAGCGCGAATGGCGCCGACTATGCCACACATGGTTTATCCTTTTGCTACGAACAGGCTGAGTGGTGCGGATGCGGGGTTATGGTGAGACGGGCTATGCTGTTGCTGGTTATGGGCTAATGCAGCAGTGGTAGTCTGTCTGGTGTGCATCGCGGCGCCTGTTGATGCTGTTTCTATTTTGTTTGAGAAGATGATTGTAATGGAAATGACTGGTTTGCACAGTAGTGTTTGTTAATGGTGGCTGATGCTAAGCGGTAGGTATGGCTATGTTGATGATTTGTGGTTGTGGATATTTTGAATAAATTATCTTTATTTATCAAATGCGTTATTTTTGTGCTGCTGTGCTGTCAGTTATTTGTTCTGGTTAATATGGATTTGACATTGATTTATGCTGTCACGTTGCTAATGTGTTTTGACTTAGATAGGGGGTTGTCAGGTGCTGTGATTAATTGGGTTGATGGGAATGGTTGTATGTGGGCTGGTGGTGATTTGATAGATTTTTTTTACGCCGTCGGGGCAGGCGATGCAGTCGCTGCATTTGTTCTGGTTACAGGCGGGCTGGCTGGGGGTAAGCTGGCGAATGGTGCCTTTTCTGAGCCAGAAAGCGAGCATTTGCTCCATGGCACTTTCCTGTACTTGAAAATGGCGCGCTAAATCTTGCAGGCTAGCCTGTCCGATGGTGTGGAGGTAATCGCGAATGGCGGTGATGAGCATGTGCTGGTAATCCTCTGGTGGGTGGTTGCTGTTGGTTGAGCTGTTGAATATTGAATAAATAGATAGTGATGATGAGGAAAATATCACTATTTGTTTGGGTAAAAATGTCTATACTATTGCAAACACTTTACAAGGTGTAAGTAACTTATTGCTAATGGCTACTTTATTGATATAAACCAGATAGCCCGAAACATTAACGGGGTTGTTAAGGTTGGTGCCCTGAAGCAGTTAGATGCCTTTACTATCATTATCCATCTGGCAGCCACAGAACGGGCTTTAAATGCCGTTGGTGGCTATCTTGAAGGCTGATTATGATTGTTCAGTTTTTAATCGAGGAAAAGGTGGCGCAGCTGGATTCGTTAATTATTTGATGGGGCGTGACCGCTGCAGGGAGGGCGCTAAGCTATTGCGAGGTAATGCCGATGAGTAGGTGGTGTCTGTCAGATTAGGTTTGAGCTAGTACAGCTAAACAATGAAAAAAATCCAAACGGGCTTTTTTTAGCTGTACTGGCTCATTATTATTCTTGTTCTATATGCTTTTTTGTACAAGGCGGAAAGCACCATGTTAATTGTTCTTTAACCTCTTCAAGTGCATTAGAGAAATCAGTTGTTTGTAGATATGATGGTTTCAATTCAGGATTTAAGCTATAAACAAGAGCAGATATATTAGAAATATTGTGTATGGCCTCAGCACATAGGCTAACGGTTATATCTGGGAAAAATTGATGTTCATGGCGAAGAGCAAATGCAAAAGCATTTATTGCCTGCATAAGCTCATCAGCTTTTTTTTCAATCTCGATCAACTGTGTTTCTTGTTTATTCATAATCCATTACCAATGATGATTCGCGGCACTTTCTGGTAAGTCAAAAATTCCATTTTGGCCTTGGTAGTACCTAAATGCTGCATGGTATTGATGATAGGCTATATATAGTGATTAATTTTGAACGCTGTTCAATATCAAATCTTCAATATCAAATGCCGCTGTTGGGTTCTTCTGGAAGGTTAGCGCACAATGATGTTTAAGTTAGCTCATGCCTTATCTGTCCATTTGACTTGCATTTTTCAGCTCAGTTAGTAACTCGGTTCGGCGATGCGAAGCAATGGTAATTACTTCATTAGGTGTATGTCATGTTTTGCTTTTTAGTGCAGCGTCAACTTTTTAGTTAGCCACTGGCTATGGTCATCGGTCTGCTGTTGAGTGTCAATATGTTTGATAGTTGGTAAAAATAGTTGGCTATTTAGTGGCAGCCGTTGTTTGTGCTGCGTGGGCTGGTTTTTATGGTTGGCTGGCTGGTCTGCCACCGGCTGCCGATGAGTTTCATGGCGCAGACGATGATGCTGAAAAGGCAGGCTACGCCGGCAATCCAGTAAGGGGCGCTGGTGCTATGACTAAGCTGATGGTATTGGTAGTAGACGGTGGCGCAGCTCCAGCCAGTGAGAAATGTCCAGCCGGCGACAAACAGCATCCAGCGCGCGCCTGCTTCGCGGTAGATGGTGCCAAGGGCGGCGGCGCATGGGGTGTACAGTAGGATGAATATGAGGTAGGCCATGGCTGCGGTACTGCTGCCAAAGGAGGCTTCTAGTTTGGTAATGGTTCTGGCGCTGATGTCCATATCCTGCTGTACGCTGTCGGCGCTCTGGTCTAGTGCGCTGAAGCCAAGGGGGTCGAGGAAGGAGCTGGCCAGTTCTTTGATGTTGGCGGGAATGGTTTGCAGGGCTTTGATGACGCCGGCTTGCAGGTTGAAGTGTTCTTCGCCGCCATTTTCTTCTGCTTTCATGGAGTACAGGGAGTTGAGGGTGGCAATGACGGCTTCTTTGGCAAAGATGCCGGTAAATATGCCTACGGTAGCCGGCCAGTTGTGTTCGCTGATGCCCATGGGGGCAAATGCCGGGGTGATTTTCTGGCTGGCTACAGACAGGACAGACTGGCTGCTGTCGTTGTGGCCGAAAGAGCCATCGCTGCCAAGTGAGTTGAGCAGGCTGAGGATGGTTACCATGAGGACGATGGCCTGTCCGGCGCGGAAGATAAAGCCTTTGAGGCGTGACCATGTGAGGTAGAGCATACCGCGCAGGGTAGGCAGACGGTAGGCGGGCATTTCCATGATGAATGGGGTGATGGCACCCGGCAGTAGGGTGTGTTTGAGGATGAAGCCGGTGAGGATGGCTACGGCTATGCCGAGCAGGTAAAGGATAAATACGACGGTAGAGGCGTTGTGGGGGAAGAAGATGACGGCAAAGAGGGTATATACCGGTAGTCTGGCACCACAGGACATGAATGGAATCATGCTGATGGACATGAGGCGGTCGCGGGTGCTGTCGAGGGTGCGTGTGCCCATGATGGCTGGTACACCACAGCCGAAGCCTACCAGCATGGGTACGAAAGCTTTGCCCGGTAAGCCGATGGCGCGCATGCCTCTGTCGACTACCATGGCGGCACGCGCCAGATAGCCGGAATCTTCGAGAAATGACAGGCACAGGAACATGGCGGCTATAACGGGAATAAAGGTGGCGACGGTCTGTATGCCGCTACCGATGCCGTTGGCGAGGATGGCAATCAGCCACTCTGGCGCGCCAATTCTGGTGAGTAGGGTGGAAAAGCCGTCGACAAATATGGTGCCGAAAAGGATGTCAAAAAAGTCGATGAATACGGAACCGAATTTTACTGCCAGCATGAACATGAGGTACATGACAAGCAGGAAAAACGGGATGCCGCTGTAGCGACCAAGGGTGATGCGATCGATTTTGTCTGACAGTGACAGGTTGGCTTCGCGTGGCTTTTCGATAACGCTACGGCTTAGCTGGTCGATGGCGTCGTAACGGGCGCTGGCCAGTGCGATGTCGATTTCGTGGTTGCACCAGTCGGACAGGGCATCGCGGCACTGTTGCAAGGTGTGGTTTTCTGCTTCGCTAAGGGGGATGGGATTTTGTTTGAGTAGCAGTTCAATCAGTGCCCACTGGTCGAGCTGGTGAACGGTGCTGTCTGCGGGTAGTTGTGCCAGATGGTTGCGGATGATGCTGCTATGTTTGCTGCCAAGGGTATCCAGCTGTGGGTTGGCTGGTACGGGATGGGTAATGGCTGCGGTTATGGCTTGTTGCAGTTGGGACAGGCCGGTTTTTTTGGCGGCAGAAATGGCGATAACCGGACAGCCGAGCTGGTGGGTAAGGGTGCTGATGTTGATGTTTTCGCCTATGTTGTGCAGGGCGTCCATCATGTTGAGTACCACCAGCATGGGACGTTTCAGGTCAAGTAGCTGAAAGGTAAGGTATAGGCTGCGTTGCAGGTTGGTGGCGTCGATGATGTTGATAATCAGGGTGTCGGGTTCGTTGAGGACGAATTCGCGCGCTATCATTTCGTCCTGTGAGGCGGCTATGTCGAGGTTTTCGATGGCATAGGTGCCGGGAAGGTCGACGATTTCAATTGGTTGCTGGTTTATCTGGATGCTGCCGGTTTTGCGCTCAACGGTGACGCCCGGCCAGTTACCTACTTGCTGGCGGGAACCGGTAAGGGTGTTGAAGAGGGTGCTTTTGCCGCTGTTGGGATTACCAATTAATGCAATTTTCATTTTTTTACCTCAACTACGCTAATGGCTTTTGCTTCGCTACGCCGCAGACATAGGTAGAAACCACGGGTTTTGATTTCCAGCGGGTCGCCCAAGGGTGCGGTGCGGATAACGGTGACGTGGCTGCCGGGGGTGATGCCCATGGCTAACAGGCGGCGGCGAAATGGTAGGGATTCTGGCAATAGGTGGGTAATCACTGCCGGTTGCCCAAACGGTAGTTGATCGAGGGTAAGTGTTGACACTGCGCTAAACCTTTGGATGTAGGTATTTTGTTGTTGTTTTAAGTGGGAATCATTTTTATTGTGCATGATATTACGTTTGGTTGTTAATTTGCATGCATGGATGGCTAAGTGAAGCAGTTTTGTTAGGGGTTTGTGTCAATAATATGGCTTTTTATGTAATTATTATGCGGTTTATGATTCTGTTTTATTTAATTTTGTTGTGATTATGTGTTTTGTGTATCTGGTTTTTGAGTGTTTAGTTGATGTTTGATGGGCTGTTTGCGTGGGTGAAGAAGGGTGGCGGTAGGCAGCCATCAACTCGTCATGCGGTTGTAGCATGATGGGTTGATGGCGTGAATAAGGAGGGGGATTACTCTTTGGCTGGTTTTTCAGGACGCTGCCATTCTGGCAGGGTGGTTTGGCGGCTGCGCGCCAGTGTGAGTTTGTCGGCTGGGCAGTTTCTGCTCAGGGTACTGCCGGCGCCGGTGGTGGCGCGGTCGCCGATGGTGATGGGCGCAATCAGCATGTTGCCGGAGCCGATGCGTACCTGATTGCCGATGGTGGTGCGGTATTTGTTGACGCCATCGTAGTTGCAGGTGATGGTGCCGGCACCGATGTTGCTGTGTTCGCCGACGGTGGCGTCGCCCAGATAGGTTAGGTGGTTGGCTTTGCTGCCATAGCCGATGGTGCTGTTTTTAACTTCGACAAAGTTGCCGATGTGTACGGCGTCGCCAATCTGTGCCTGTGGGCGCAGACGGGCAAATGGACCAATCTGGGCATTGCTGCCAATGATGCAGTTATCCAGATGGGAGTTGGGGTGAATGGTGGTGCCGGCACCGATGATGGTGTTTTTAATTATGCAGTTGGCTCCGATGGTTACGTTGTCGCCCAGTTCTATGTTGCCTTCGAGTACGACGTTGATGTCGATTGTTACGTCCTGTCCGTGGGTGAGCTGGCCGCGTAAATCGAAGCGTGCCGGGTCGCGCAGGGTAACGCCGGCCTGAAGCAGGGCGGTGGCCTGCTGCTGTTGCAGGATGCGTTCTAGTTGTGCCAGTTGCTGTTTGTTGTTTACACCTGCTGCCAGCCATGAGGTGCGTACCTGTAGCGGATGTACGGGGATGTTGTCCTGCTGTGCCAGTGCAATTACATCGGTGAGGTAGTATTCCTGCTGGGCGTTATGGTTTTGCAGGGCATTGAGCCATTGTGCTAGTTTGTGATTGGGCAGTACGAAGATGCCGGTGTTGGTTTCGCGGATGGCTTTTTCGGTGCTGGTGGCATCTTTTTCTTCGACAATGGCTATGACGTTACCTTGTTCGCGAATGATGCGGCCATAGCCGGTGGGATTGTCGAGTACGTCGGTCAGCAGGCCGATATCTTCACCGGCAATGCTGAGTAAATTCTGTAAGGTTTGCTGGTCAATTAGGGGTACGTCGCCATACAGGATCAGGGTACGTCCGTTGCTGCTCAGGTGTGGCAGTGCCATTTTTACTGCATGGCCGGTACCCAGCTGCTGGTTTTGTTCAACCCAGTGCACATCTGCCTGAATGCGTTGCCGCACTAATTCTTTACCATGGCCGATGACGACGCTGATGTTGTCGGGGTGCAGGCTCTGGGCGGTGTGGATAACGCGCTGGAGCATGCTGATGCCACCGATTTCATGCAGTACTTTGGGCAGGCGGGAATACATGCGGGTGCCTTTGCCGGCAGCGAGGATAACGATATTAAGGGGTGTAGTAGGCATAAATCAGTATGTATTCAGATGTTTAAACGGGCTGCCGGAATTCATGTCTGATTCTGGCAGCCCTGTGTGTGGGTGTAGGTGGATTATTCGGCACTGCTGTCTGGGTTTGCCCAGTGGGTATGTGCCGGTAGTTTTTCGTTGGCATCACCTACGCTGGGTTTCATGGCATGGGGTTCGGGACGCATGCTGTTGTAACGCATGTTGTGCGAGTAGGTACCATCCTGATATACCACTCGTGTACCCGGCTCGTATTTCTGGCGCAGTCTGGTTTGGCCGGTAGCGTCTTGATAGGTTTCCCATGTGCAGCCACTGAGAGCCAGTAAACCGCATAATAAACAGATTCCCGCACGCATGGTGTTGTCCTTTGTGGTTGGTGATTTATAGGCTGTTATTGTAGAGAATTTGTGTGCTGGCGTATAGCGTCTCACAATAGGTCTGAGGCGATGTGCAGTAGGCTGGACATGTCTGGGGCTGTGGCATTGATTTCAGGGGTGGGATGGCTGTGTTTTCCATACCATACGGTACGCATGCCCAGTGTATGTGCGGTTTTCAGGTTGGCCAGACTGTCATCTACCATGATGCATTGTTGTGGCTGTATATGCAGCTGCCGGCACAGGTTGTGGTAGGCTTGAGGGTGGGGTTTGTGGTATAGCTCAAGGTTGTCTGTGCCAAGCAGGGCATGGAAGTGTGGCTGAATTTGCATGGCGCTTATGAGTGCCTGCACGTAATGGCTGGGCCCGTTGGAAAAAACTATTTTGTGTCCGGGCAGGTGTGCCAATGTGTACTGTAGCTGTGGCATGGGCTGCAACAGGGGCAGAATCTGCGCCAGTGGATGACAGGCAAGCAGAAAGTTGTGCAGGTTTATTTTGGGATGATGCAGTCTGAGCCCCGCCAGTGTGGCGCCGTAGTCCTGCCAGTATTGCTGGCGCAGTTGTGAGGCTGCTGCGCTGTTTATGTGCAGGTTAGTAGCCAGATAGGCGGTCATGTGCTGATTGATAATGCTGAAGATGCCTGCATCCGCCTGATGCAGGGTATTGTCAAGATCGAATAGCCAGTAATGGGTTGTCATGATTTGTAAGTTGGCGTCAGGTTTGTACTATGTACACGTAAAACAGGTATGATTGTACACAGGATATGGATAATTTTAAGTGCAGGAGGCTGGGATGAAGGCAGGTAGGTGGTTAATCGGGGCATTATGTATGCTGATGGCCGCATGGGCACAGGCGCAGCCTGAAGTGCGTCTGGCAGTGCATGATTCTTTTGCTTTGCCGAAAAATGTTCTGGCTCAGTTTGAGCAGGATAATCAGGTTAAGTTAACTGTGATTAAGGTTGGCAGTGGCAATGAGATGCTTAATAAGCTGATTTTAACGCGTGCCAAACCGATTGCCGATGCGGTGTATGGTCTGGATAACAGTAATATCAGCAAGGCACAGCAGTTTAAGCTGTTTGCTGCCAGCCAGCCGGCCAGCCGCGCGGTAAACGTGGACTTGCCGCAGGTGCTGGCAGTGGATTATGGCTATATTGCTATTAATTATGATAAGGCCTGGTTCCAGAAACACAAGAAACCTTTACCGCGCTCGCTGGAAGAGCTGGCCAGCCCGGCTTACAGGGATTTGCTGGTGGTGCCTAGTCCGGCCACTTCAACGGTGGGGCTGGGGTTTCTGCTGGCCAATATTGGTGGCCTCGGTGAACAGGGTACGTGGCAGTGGTGGGCAAAAATGCGCCAGAACGGGGTGAAAGTGGCCAAGGGCTGGAGTGAGGCTTATTACACTGATTTCACGCTAAATGGTGGTAGCCGGCCGATGGTGGTGAGCTATGCTTCCAGTCCGGTAGCCGAGGTGTATTATGGTAAAGGCAAATACCAGACGCCGCCAACTGGGGATTTGCGCTTTAAGGGTGCGGTATTCCGCCAGATTGAAGGTGCTGCGGTGCTGAATAATGCCAGCCAGCCGGTACTGGCGGCGAAGCTGGTGCAATATCTGCAAAGCAATCAGGTACAAAGTGCCATACCTACATCAATGTGGGTTTATCCGGCTGTGAAAGGGGTGAAGCTGCCACCGGTATATGCTCATATGAGTATTCCTACTATTGTTGCCCAACCGGGTATGGCTGATATGGCCGCAAAACAGCAAGGCTGGGTAAAGCAGTGGGTGAAGGTGGTGCAACGCTAGGCAGATGTTGGGCGCTGCTCTGAAATAGGGCTGTCTGCCATCGCTAGATTAGGGAGTAACAACAGGGCATGGTGGTGCCCTGTTTGATTGTACAAACGGTGAGTTTAAAGGTAATGAACAGGTGCATATGAAGGTAAACGGCATTAAAGCAAACGCTGGTGGTATGGCGCAAAAAGTGCTGCTGGGAATGCTGTTACTGTTGCCGCTGCTGTTTTTACTGGCTGTGGTGCTGCTGCCGTTGTGGACGATGCTGCAACAAACGGATGCAGACAGTTTCCGTATGGTTTGGCAGGATGAGTATTTGCGCCGTTTACTGGGCTGGACAACTTGGCAGGCCGCTATCAGCAGCGGGCTGACTTTGTTGCTGGGGGTGCCGGTGGCGTGGGTGGTTACCCGTTTGCAGTTTGTAGGCCGAAGCTGGGTGTTGCGTTTGCTGATGCTGCCGTTTGTGATGCCAACGCTGGTGGCTGGTATGGGGATTCTGGCACTGTTCGGGGCGCAGGGGCTGTTGTGGCGTGGCTGGGAAGAAACACCGTGGTTATTGTTGTATGGCAATGTTTTTTTTAATCTGCCAGTGATGGTACGTGCGGCCTATCAGGGCTTGTGTCAGGTACCGGCGACGCGTTTGTATGCGGCGCAGACTCTGGGTGCAGGGGTGTGGCAGCGTTTTGTTTATGTTGAGTTGCCGCAAATGTTGCCGTGGTTGGCTGGTGGTATGTGCATGGTGTTTTTGTACTGTTTCTCTGGTTTTGGTTTGGCTTTGTTGCTGGGGGGGCAGCGTTACATTACGCTGGAAGTGCAGATTTACCAGCTGATTGCCTATGAGCTGGATATGGCACAGGCCGGTGTGCTGGTGCTGTGGACGCTGGCAACGACTTTTCTAGCTGGTGTTGTGTATGCCTGTCTGAGTAAATATACGGCACAAACGGCAGTGGTGCAGATGCGACCTCCACAAAAACCGACTGCACGGCAGAAACTGGCGCTATTGCTGGCATTGCTGCTGTTGCTAGGCTGTTGTGTGCTGCCGCTGCTGGCGGTTGGCTGGCGTGCTGGGCTGGCGGGCAGCTCATGGCTGGTATTACTGGAAAGCACTACATGGCAAGCGTTTTGGAATACTTTGCGCTTTACTGCAATGGCAATGGTGTTAGCGCTGCTGCTGGGTTGTACGCATGCGGCACTGGCGCGGCGGCTGGTGTGGTTGCGCATGCTAACTTTCTTGCCGTTTATGGTGTCGCCTGTGTGTGTGTCGTTTGGACTGTTATTGTGCTACCCAGATTGGGCGGCATCATTAAGCATGCTGGTATGTGCCTATGCGCTGCTTGCCTATCCGTTTATTACTAAGGATGTGCTGGCGGCGTGGGATAGTTTGCCGCGTAGTTATACACAGGCGGCGCGGACTCTGGGAGCTAGTCGCATACAGGTGCTGCTGTATGTGATTTTACCGCTGTTGCGTCCGGCTATACAGCGCGGGCTGGCACTGGCGGCGGCTACCTGTGTCGGGGAATTTGCGGCCACGCTGTTTTTATCGCGGCCTGAATGGCAGACGTTAACTACGCTGATTTATTATTATCTGAGTACAGCAGGGCGTGATAACTATGACCGTGCGATGGTGCTGACCTTACTGCTGATGTTGCTGGCAATGCTGATTTTTGCCTTGCTGGAGTGGGGTAGAGACAGAAAGGAACAACGCATATGCTGAGCTGGCAGCAGGTTCATAAGAAGTTTGCTGGTAAGGTGGTGGCAGAGGGTTTAAGTCTGCAAGTGGCCGATGGTGAGCTGGTGGCGGTATTGGGTGAGAGTGGCAGTGGTAAGTCGACTTTGCTGAATATGGCAGCAGGTCTGACGAAACCGGATAGTGGCAAAATATTGATTAATGATACAGATGTCACTTTCTTGCAGCCAGAACGGCGCCGTATCGGATTGATGTTTCAGGACTATGCTTTGTTGCCACATCTGAATGTCTGGCAGAATGTAGCTTTTGGCCTGCGTATGCATGGGGTAAGTAAATCAAGCGCTCGGCAGCAGGCACAACAGCTTTTAACTGAAGTGGGGCTGGCTGAGGCAGCTACTCAGCCGGTAGGGGTATTATCCGGCGGGGAGCGGCAACGGGTAGCGTTGGCGCGGGCATTGGTTCTGCAACCACAGGCATTGCTGTTAGATGAACCTTTTTCAGCACTGGATACGACTTTGCGTGCCAGTTTGCAGCAATTAACCTTGCGTTTGCTACGCCAGCAGAAATGCCCTACTGTGTTGGTTACTCATAGTCCGCTAGAGGCATTTGCGCTGGCTGATCGCATTTGCCTACTTAGGTATGGTCGCTGGGTGCAGCAGGGTAAGATTTCTGAATTGCTGGCGCAGCCGGCAGATGCTTGGGCTGCGCGTCTGCTGGGCTGCGATAATGTCAGTGATACCTGCTATATACCGCAGAATGCGCTGCAATACGACCGGCAAAACGGGGTGCAGGTACAGGTAATTGAGGTGGGTTTAACCGCCAGATTATATGATGTGAAGTTGCTGCATCCGCAATACGGGGTATTACGCTGGTGGCTGCCACTGCATCAGGCAGTGAATGCAGGTGACTGGCTGCCATTGACTGTACGACGCGAACAAGTCGTTTTTTTTCAATAATTCATGTGGTTATTTGTTTAGATATGGGTTTGCCGAATAGTTTATGCTCAAGCCTACAAATATGGCTCATGGTGGTATAATTACGCCGAATTTTTACCCATTATTGCTAAGTACACACGGAGAATCTCATGGCTTTAGTTTCTATGCGTCAACTGCTGGATCATGCTGCTGAAAACAGTTATGGTCTGCCGGCGTTTAATGTCAATAATCTTGAACAAATGCGCGCGATTATGGAAGCGGCCGATGAAGTTAACGCTCCGGTGATTGTGCAAGCCAGTGCCGGTGCGCGTAAATATGCTGGTGCACCATTTTTGCGTCATTTGATTCTGGCAGCTACTGAAGAATTTCCGCATATTCCGGTGGTCATGCATCAGGATCACGGTGCATCGCCAGAAGTTTGTCAGCGTTCTATTCAGCTGGGTTTTTCATCAGTTATGATGGACGGTTCGCTGCTGAGTGATGCTAAAACACCTTCTACTTATGAGTACAATGTGGATGTTACGCGTAAAACTGTGTATATGGCACATGCCTGCGGGGTATCAGTTGAGGGTGAAATCGGTTGTCTGGGTAATCTGGAAACGGGTGAAGCCGGCGAAGAAGATGGTGTAGGCGCTGCTGGTAAGCTCAGCCATGAGCAGATGCTCACCAGTGTGGATGAAGCTGCGCGCTTTGTGCAGGATACGGGTGTAGATGCGCTGGCAATTGCTATTGGTACCAGCCATGGTGCCTATAAATTTACTCGTAAGCCAACTGGTGATGTATTGCGTATTGACCGCATTCGTGAAATTCACGAACGCCTGCCCAATACCCATCTGGTGATGCATGGCTCCAGCTCGGTACCGCAGGAGTGGTTACAGGTTATCAATGAGTATGGTGGCAATATTCCGGAAACTTACGGTGTGCCGGTGGAAGAGATTGTGGAAGGGATTAAATACGGTGTGCGCAAAGTAAATATTGATACTGATTTACGTCTGGCCAGTACGGGAGCCATCCGCCGTTTTCTGGCTACACATCCGGCAGAATTCGATCCGCGCAAATACTTTACTGAAACCATTAAAGCAATGAAACAGATATGTATCGATCGCTATGTCGCATTTGGCGCCGCTGGTCATGCAGACAAGATTAAACCGATTTCTTTGGAAAAAATGGCTAACCGCTATGCAGCGGGTGAGCTGGTACAGATTGTAAAATAAATATTTCTGCCAGTGATAACGGACTGTACCTGTATGGACGGTCCGTTTTTGTTTATCAGTGCTAACAGGTAGTAATAGCCAGTTTGGTAGATAAATGATTTAGCCGTAGCTTGTTTGATCTGTTAGTGCAGTAGTTTGAGCAAACTGCCGCTGAAAATACACCAACCCCTGATTTTCCTGCGAATTCACGTGGATATGTTCAATGGCTATATAAAACACGCTGTGACTGCCCATATCATGACTGTCGATAATATGACCATGTAAATGTGCCAGTGCACCTACTAGCTGAGGCTGGGTGGTATGCTGATGATTTTGCCACTCATTCTGCAAAAAGCGCTCAGTTGCTGGAATAGATGTCATGCCGGCAAAGTGTTCGGCTACATCTTGCTGTGTAGTGGCCAGAACATTAATACACAACTGCCTGTTGGCACGCAGAATTGGCTGAATACGCGCATTGCGGTTAATACATAATAAGAGTGTGGGTGGGGTGTCCGTTACTGAGGTGACAGCAGTGAGCGTGATGCCATAACGGCCGGCAGAACCTTCTGTGGTGACGACAAATACTGCTGCCGCCACTTTGGACATGGCTTCCCGGTATTGCAAAGCCATAGCTGAAGATGGTTGATCCATGTTATCTGGCTTCTTTTTCTTCTTTATCAACAGCGATATTGGTAAATTCTTTCAGCAGTTTACCCAGTTGTTGCAGCTTTTCCTGAGTAAAGCGCTGTTCCAGTACTTTGTAGCGCGCATCTACTTCAACACAGAAATCCTCATACAGTTTTTCTCCTGTTGGTGTCAGTTTCAGAAATACTCTTCGCTGGTCATTGGAGGGTTTGAGGCGAACCACATAATTCAGTTTTTCCAGTCGCGTCAAGATACCAGTGAGGCTTGGGCGCAGAATGCATGTCTGTCTAGCCAGATCCTGAAAATCCATGATACCATTTTCTGCCAGTAGGCGGATAATACGCCATTGCTGGTCGGTGATGCCGATATCGTTCAGCATGGGGCGAAAATGGGAAAGTAATGCTTCACGTGTCTGAATCAGGACGATGTTGAGGGACGAGTATTTAGATGTATTTACCATCTTATTGCTCCAATCTTTCAGTATATCCAGTTCATATGTCTTTGGAATAATAGGCCAAAAAACAAATCATTATTGCTGAATTTTACATAAGATTATTATAAAATAAAATAATAATGTGTAAATCAAATACAAATTAAATATATTGTACTTGTTTAAATGTATGTTTTTAAAAAAATAAATTATTTTCGCCTAATATTAAATTATACTTAATTGATATGAAAATTTGGTATGAAAAACCACCAGACTGAGCAAATATATATGCTTATGGTCTGGTGGTTGCTATGACAAAGTAAATAATTTAATTAGCGGTATTTCTGCAATTGCAAGTTGATTTTGGCCATTTTGTCCTGCAGTTGTGCCAGTTCGCTACGGTCTTTCTCTACCAGATGTGCCGGTGCTTTATCGGTATAGCCCGGTTTGGCCAGCTTAGTAGTAATTTTATCGATGTTTTTCTGGAGTTTTTCTGCTTCTTTTTGCAGACGTGCGGTTTCGGCAGCTTTGTCTATCTCTACTTTCAGCATCAGGTGTGCGCCCTGACATACTGCTACAGGAGCATCATCACTTTCCGGCAGCTGTGCTATTTGTCTGGCTTCACTCAGGCGAGCCATAAGCAGTAGATAGGGCAATAATGTGCTCAAATCTGTTGAACTTTCTACCAGCAGCGGCACTTTTACACTCATGGCCAGCCCCATTTCACCACGCAGATTACGTACGGAATTCACCAGCTCCTGCAAATAATGCATCTGGTTTACTGCCTCGGTATCAGTCAGGCTGTTGTCTGCCTGTGGCCATGCTGACAGCATGATGCTTTCGGTATGCTTTGCATTGGCCAAAGGCGCGATGGTTTGCCACAATTCTTCCGTAATAAATGGCATAATCGGGTGCAGCAGCCGCAACACCACTTCCAGTACCCGTACCAGTGTACGCCGTGTTGCGCGCTGTTGTGCTTCGTCACCACACTGGAGCTGGGTTTTGGCCAGCTCTACGTACCAGTCGCAGTACTCATTCCAGATAAATTCATACAGTGTTTGTGCGGCCATATCGAAGCGGTAGGTATCCATTGCTTCGCTCACTGCGGTGATAGTCTGTTGCAGACGGGTCAGCAGCCATTTATCAACGAAACTGTAGTTTAATGGCAGGCTTTCGTTCTGTCCGCAATCGTGGTTTTCAATATTCATCAGCACAAAGCGGCTGGCATTCCACAGTTTGTTACAGAAGTTGCGATAGCCCTCAGCACGTTTGAAGTCAAAATTAATGCTGCGACCAAGGCTGGCATAGCTGGCCATGGTAAAGCGCAGTGCATCTGCACCAAATACCGGAATGCCATCAGGGAAAAGTTTTTGTGTGGCTTTGATTACTTGTGGCGCTTTTTCCGGCCGGCGCAGGCCAGTTGTGCGTTTTACCAGTAGTTTTTCCAGATCAATGCCATCAATCAAATCTACCGGGTCAATCACATTGCCCTCGGATTTAGACATTTTTTTGCCTTCATGGTCGCGCACCATGCCATGAATATAGACATCATGAAATGGTACTTTACCAGTGAAGTGGGTAGTCATCATAATCATGCGCGCTACCCAGAAGAAAATGATTTCATAGCCGGTTACCAGTACCTGAGACGGCAGGAATGCCTGCAATTCGGGTGTGTCTTGCGGCCAGCCCAGAGTAGAGAAGGGTACTAGTGCGGAAGAAAACCATGTATCCAGTACATCTTCATCGCGGGTTAATACTGCATCTGTTCCGGCCTGTGCACGTGCTTCGGCTTCATTGCGTGCAACATATACGTGGCCGGTCTGGTCATACCAGGCCGGAATCTGGTGTCCCCACCATAGCTGGCGCGAGATGCACCAGTCCTGAATATTGTTCATCCACTGGTTATAGGTATTTACCCAGTTTTCCGGGATAAAGCGTACCTGTCCGCTTTCCACGGCATGGATACATTTTTCGGTTAAGGTTTTACCTTTGAATTCTGATTCTGGTTCCGGATGGGCAACATTATTGTTGGCACTGCGGGTCATGGCGACAAACCACTGACTGGTGAGCATCGGTTCAATCACACTGCCGGTACGGTCGCCTTTTGGCGTCATCAGTTTGTGTTCTTCTATCTTAACCAGTAAGCCTTCTGCTTCAAGGTCGGCTATCATCTGTTTACGTGCAGCAAAACGATCTAAACCAGCATATTTCGCCGGCAGGTTGATAGCTGTCTGTGCCTGCCCCTGAAAATCAAACACTTCTGCCTGCGGCAGGATTTTGGCATCCAGACTCAGTACGTTAATCAGTACAGTTTGGTGGCGTTTACCCACTTCGTAATCGTTGAAATCGTGTGCTGGTGTGATTTTTACGCAGCCAGTGCCAAAGTCTTTATCCACATATTCATCGGCAATGACTGGAATAGTGCGGCCGGATAATGGCAGGATTACCTGTTTACCAATAAAGCCGGCATAGCGTTCATCTTCAGGATGTACAGCCACGGCTACGTCGCCTAGTAAGGTTTCTGGGCGGGTAGTGGCTACAATCAGCGCATTGTTCGGGTCGTCAGCCAGTGGATAGCGGATGTGCCACATATGGCCGTTTTCCTCGATGTTTTCCACTTCCAGATCGGATACCGCTGTACCCAGTACCGGATCCCAGTTTACCAGCCGTTTACCACGATAAATCAGTCCCTGCTCAAACAGGCGTACAAATACTTCGGTTACCACCTCAGCACGGACTTCGTCCATGGTGAAGTATTCACGGCTCCAGTCTACTGAGCAGCCGACGCGACGCATTTGCTCGGTAATGGTGCCACCGGAGAATTTTTTCCAATCCCAGATTTTGGCAATAAACGCTTCACGACCCAAATCATGGCGGGAAATATTTTCCACAGCTAGCTGGCGTTCCACCACAATCTGAGTAGCTATACCGGCATGGTCGGAACCGGGTATCCAGCAGACGTTTTCGCCTTTCATGCGGTGATAACGTGTTAATCCATCCATGATGGTCTGGTTAAACGCATGTCCCATATGCAGGGTACCGGTAACATTTGGTGGTGGCAGCTGAATAGCGAAAGAGGGTTTACTTAAATCTAGAGACGGGTCGAAGTAGCCGCGCTGTTCCCACTGCTGATACAAACGGGTTTCGATTTCACTGGGAGAATATTGGGTGTTTAACATGGTTACTGAGTTAGGAAAAATCAAAAAATAAGACTTCAATTATAACTCATGCATTAATGCATGGTTTAAGATGATGCGCTTTTGTTAGCGTCTGAATAATATGGCAGCAAACTACGCGTTGTTAGTGTGCGAAAGTAAATAAGATGAGTAATGATTTGTCGATAAGATCGGTGAAAAAGTGAAGTGCAGTGTATATCGGTATGGTGATTGGCTGATATTGGTGCCAGCATAGCCCAATTGCTGTATCTGTTGATTATTTGCCCATCAATCAGCTATGCAAAAGCAATTAATAATTTTCCGGTATGCTGGTAACACTAGTAGCATACCGGAAGATAGCAATTAAAGGCTGATTAAATCAGTAACGATACAAGTGGCAGACATCAGCGGAAATAGTCATGTCTGTTGCTGCCATCGAAAGCAGCCTGTTTTTAGGCAACATTTTTTGAAAGCTGCGGCCAGAGCCGCATGGACAACGATCATTGCGACCCAGCTTTTCATGCAGAATTTTATCGCCATGAACAATCCGTACTAATCCGCGTTTAACGCTGGTTTCGGACGGGAAACCTTTACGGCGTTTACTGGTTGGCTCGAAAAAAGCCTTTATCATTAAATTTACGCATAATATTACTCCTTTTTTTAAGTAGAGTGATTGAACAGAAAAAATCAACTGTCCTAAATAATTTACAATAAAAATATCAGTATGTACAGGCTGAATTAAAACTGTCTGTTGAGGTGGCACCGATAGCAGAAATAAAAAACTGCCTGAACTAGTCAGGCAGTTTGGGGTGATTATTGAGGGATGATGCCTTTTATGCCTTTGGCCAGACGCATCAATTTACCCATTCCGCCTTTAGTAAATGATTTCATCATTTTCTGTGATTGCTCAAATTGTTTGAGCATTTTGTTTACTTCCTGCACGGTAACGCCAGAACCATTGGCAATGCGGCGTTTGCGGCTGGCTTTAATCAGCTGTGGGTTGGCACGTTCTTTGGCTGTCATTGAATTGATGATGGCTTCTACCCGGCTCATGGCTTTTTCTGCTGTGCCTTCCGGTACCTGCTTGGCCATTTGTCCCATGTCGCCCGGTAGTTTGGCCATAATCGATTCAATCCCGCCCATTTTGCGCATCTGCTGAATCTGTGCTTTAAAGTCATTCAGGTCAAAACCTTTGCCTTTATGCAGCTTTTTGGCCATCTGCTGTGCGGTTTTTTCATCAATGCCTTTTTGTACATCCTCAATCAGTGAGAGTACATCGCCCATGCCAAGAATGCGTGAAGCCAGACGATCAGGATAAAATGGTTCCAGACCATTGATTTTTTCGCCGACACCGATGAACTTAATCGGTTTGCCGGTTACATGGCGTACTGATAAGGCAGCACCACCACGGGCATCACCGTCCATTTTGGTTAATACCACACCGGTTAGGGGCAGGGTGTCATTAAAGGCCTGTGCCGTGTTTACAGCATCCTGCCCTTGCATGGCGTCCACCACAAACAGTGTTTCCACGGGATTAATTGCTGCATGAATCTGCTGGATTTCGTCCATCATTTTCTGGTCAATAGCCAGCCGACCAGCGGTATCGACCATTAATACATCATAGAAATGTTTTTTGGCGTGATCCAGTGCATTCAGGGCAATGCTAACTGGTTGTTCACCTTCATGAGATGGAAAAAAATCCACCTCAACCTGCTGGGCCAGCAATTTTAACTGTTCAATCGCTGCTGGTCGGTACACGTCGGCGGAAACCACCAGCACTTTTTTCTTTTGTTCGTTTTTCAGCAGCCGTGCCAGTTTGCCTACAGTGGTGGTTTTACCTGCCCCCTGCAAACCCGCCATCAGGATGACAGCCGGCGGTACCGCGGCCAGATTGAGGCTGCTGTTCTCAGTACCCATCAGCTCGGTAAGGGCGTCATTCACCACCCCGATAAATGCCTGTCCCGGTGTGAGGCTGCCAATGACTTCCTGCCCAACTGCACGTTCTTTTACAGAAGCCATGAAATTTTTTACAACTGGCAGGGCAACGTCTGCTTCCAGTAGCGCCATGCGTACTTCGCGCAGGGCATCTTTAATATTGTCTTCACTCAAACGCGCCTGTCCGCGCAGGGTTTTCGCAATTTTACTAAAGCGATCGGATAAATTGTCTAGCATCGAAACCATCTCCAGCTATGTGTAAGCAGCCTGTATATATCGGGTGAAAATTGGCTGTTGTCTGTAATTGACGCAATAAATGGGTAGGACAAGAAGCGATTTGGTTATAAAATGGCGTCCTGTTGCGATGCCTGCCCAAGTCTGGAGCAGGCATCGTGATAAATAAATGCCTATTTTACACTATGCGCGCCAAGTTTTGGCGCGCTATTGCTGCGGAAAAATCATGAGCTTATTGTTGCTGGTGCTTATTCTTGCCTATGCTGTGCTTTCTGTACTGGCATGGCGGTTTTGGCAACGCCATACTGATGTGGCTTATCCGTTGCGAGGCGAGCAGTTGCTGTTGTTGTTGGTATTGCTGCTGCATACTTTTGTGGTGTGGCAGCCCATGTTACAGCAACGAGTGCTGCTGGTGGGGTTTGGTCATGCGCTTAATCTCATTACCTGGCTAATGGTGCTGCTGTACTGGGTGGGTAGTTTTCGTTATCGGCTGCAAGGGTTGCAGCTGGCGTTGTTTCCCTGCTCAGCAGTGGTGTTGCTGGTTGCTTGGCTGTTGCCGGGGCAGCCTACTGCTTATCCGATGCACAATAGTGCTTTCATGATACATGTGTTGTCGGCTTTGCTGGCGTATGCCTTGTTTGGCATCACCACACTGCTAGCCGGGCTGATGCTGGTGCGTAACCATTATCTGCACCGGCGCAAAACGGTACCGCAGCAATCATTCCTGCCGCCATTGCTGGCAATTGAAAAATTAATGTTTCAAGGTCTGCAAACGGGATTTGTGCTTCTGACTATTGCGGCTATCAGTGGCACAGTATTTTCCGAGGCTGTATTTGGTGAACCGGCACGCTTTAACCATAAAACGGTGTTTGGCGTGCTGTCGTGGCTGATCTATCTGGTTATCCTGTTCAGACACCATACGCAGGCCTGGCGCGGGAAAAAAGTGGCATGGTGGGTCATTGTGTCATTTGTCAGCCTGATGCTGGCTTATTTCGGCAGCAAGTTTGTGCTGGAAATTTTGTTTTAACCTTTTGTTTCTAAGTAGTATTACCCTGATTTGTAACCATAGGATATTTGAATGAGTGACTTACAATCGTCAGTTGACAGCCATAAGCAGAGCGCAGCTGAACAACGTTTAGCCACCCCCGAAGGACGACTGGAATTTATTAAGGCAACACTTTCCTGCTGGCTTGGTACCACCATGGAATATGTGGATTTTGCCCTGTATGGCCTGGCCGCAGGCCTAGTATTCAGCAAAGTATTTTTTCCGGATGTTAGCCCCACAGTTGCTTTGTTATCAAGTTTTGCCACTTATTCAGTTGGTTTTGTTGCCCGCCCGATTGGTGCCATTTTCTTTGGCCGGCTGGGCGACCGTAAAGGACGGAAATTTGTACTGGTAACCACCATTGCCCTGATGGGGATTTCCACCACCCTGATTGGCTTTATTCCCAGCTACGCCACTATTGGTCTATGGGCCCCCATGATTTTAGTTGTATTACGTTTTGTACAGGGCTTTGGTGCCGGTGCCGAGCTTTCAGGTGCTACGGTTATGCTAGGAGAGTATGCACCGCCAAAACATCGTGGCTTAATTGCTTCCATTATTGGCATTGGTTCTAACAGCGGTACGTTGATTGCTTCTGCGGTATGGCTATTGGTATTAAGGCTGAATGAAGATGATATAATCACTTGGGGCTGGCGTATCCCATTTATCCTCAGTGCCCTGATTGCCGTCGCTGCAACCCTTATCCGCCGGCATGTACGTGAAACACCCGTTTTCGAACAGGAACAAAACGAATTAAAACAACTACAAGCACAACCTAAAACCGTTACTTCTACCCAATCACCAGTTGATACTCTGTCCAGCAAAACTTCGTTCTGGGCAAGGAATAAAGCCTTTTTTGTGATGCTGGGCTTGCGCATCGGCGAAAACGGCCCATCTTATCTTGCGCAGGGTTTTGTCATTGGGTATGTAGTTAATGTTCTGAGCGTTAATAAAACCGTTGCCACTACAGCGGTATTCGTTGCCTCGTTGCTTGGTTTCTTTGTGATACCTTTTGCTGGCTGGTTGTCCGATCGTTATGGTCGCCGTATTGTTTACCGCTGGTTTTGTTTCTTGCTGATGCTGTATGCCGTTCCGGCCTATATGTTTCTGGAAACCCGTGATCCCTTTATTGTAGCCAGTATTATTGTTATCGGTATGTGTCTGGCTTCACTGGGTATTTTTGGTGTGCAGGCAGCCTATGGTGTGGAGCTGTTTGGTGTACGTAACCGCTATTCCAAAATGGCACTGGCCAAAGAACTCGGTGGAATCATATCAGGTGGCACCGCATCATTAGTCGCCTCGGTATTACTTAATCATTATCATACATGGTGGCCGATTGCCATATACTTTGCAGCCATGGCCGGCATTGGTTTCTTCACCACATTCTTTGCCCCGGAAACCCGCGGGCGTGATCTGAATGCGGTAGAAGACGCCATTTAATCGTTTTGACAAACTGATTGAAACATATGTACCGGAGTCAGCTACTGACTCCGTTACCATTGACGCATAGGTAATACTTATGAAGCGCATCGTGATTGACTGTGATCCCGGTAATGGCATTGCAGGGGCAAATGTTGATGATGGTCTGGCACTGGCGCTGGCATTGGCCGCAGATTCAATCAAACTTGAACTTATTACTATTGTGGCCGGTAATACTCCACGTGATACCGGCTATCGGGTAGCTCGCCAGCTATTGCAAGAGCTGAATAAAGATATACCGGTAGTTAAAGGTGCGGCACAGGCATTGATTGAACCGGCTGCTCCATGGCGCGAACAGTTGGATAATAATGTTCGCAAACAGGGGCTGCTCTCTTTATGGGATAATCTGCCGCCAATGCCCGCACTCAATGACTACAGCGCACCTCATGCGGCGCAGGCGATTGGCGAACTGGTGTGTGGCAACCCCGGTGAAATCACCGTGGTAGCCATCGGCCCTCTGACCAATATTGCCCATACCATTCAACTATATCCGGATTTTGCCCGTTCGGTAGCTGAAATCGTTATCATGGGCGGTGTTTTTCAGTTGGACGGCTATCTGAAAGATACCAACTTTGCAGTCGACCCTGAAGCGGCCAAAATTGTAATTGAAAGCGGTGCCAATATTACACTGGCGCCTCTGGATGTCACCACCCAGACTATGCTTACCCATCAGGATTTGGATAAACTGCAAAGCTTTGCTAATCCGCTAACCGACTTTATCGTGCGCACTTCACGCCCATGGATGGATTATTCCATCCAGACCCGCCATCTGGCGGGCTGCTGGATTCATGATGTTTTATGTGTGGCCAAACTGATAGACAGTGATATCGTTACCAGCTCGCCCTATATTGTTGACGTATCCACTGCGCGCGACTGTACTCGTGCCAGTAGCCGACGCTGGAAAGAAGGTGCTTTAAGACTTACTGTGGGTATGCCTGAAGTAATTCATCAGCCTGTCAATGTCATGGAAAGTGTGGATAATCAGCGCTTGCTTGAGATTATATTCAACGCATTAGGCCAGTATCGCTGCTAGGCAGTCAGAAAACTGATTTAGGAAGCTGCGTATACTAAAAACATAGCTAATACGGCAACAATAATAACTATGATCGTTTTATTGCTATGCCATTATCGCTAATCTGTGCCAATGATATTGCATTTGTTTATGCTCATGATTAGGATAAACGGGCAATATTAAGAGAAATCAGCAGGTTTATTATGCATGCAGTGAACAGATATATTTCTGTTTTTGTTTTGTTGTTCCAGTAAAACAGGAGCGCAGAATGTTAGCTAGGATCAGCCAGAAATTACCTGAATTATCCTCGGCAGAGCGCCGGGTGGCTGAGTGTGTGCTGGCTCAGAGTAAATGGTTTGTGCAAGCAGCTGTTGCCAATATTGCCCAAGAAGCCCGTGTCAGCCAGCCTACTGTTATTCGTTTTTGTCGCAGTATGGGCTTTAGCGGGCTTTCAGAATTCAAACTCAACCTGTCAGCCAGTATTGGCCATGACGGTATGCCTTATGTGCATGAAGAACTGAACAGCACAGATTCTATGCAGGATGTGCTCAATAAAGTTATCGCTAACACTGCGGCCACTGTGTTGGGCAGTCGTAATTCGCTTAATGCCGCTGATCTGGATACAGCAGTAAAGCTTATGGCTAAAGCCCGCCGTATCGAATTTTATGGTGCCGGTAATTCCGGTATTGTAGCAATGGATGCTCAGCACAAACTGTTTCGTTTTGGCTTGTCTACAGTAGCCTATACTGATAGTCATGTGCAGCTGATGGCTGCTGCTGTGCTGTCTCCACAGGATGTACTGGTAGTTATTTCCCATTCCGGTTCATCACGCGATTTACTTGATGCCATCAAAATTGCAAAAGGAAATGGTGCTAAAATTATTGGTCTTACCCGCGCCGATTCACCGGTAGCCCAAGCTTGCGATTGCGTGATTAGTGTTATCACGCCAGAAGACAGTAAAAAATACACGCCAATGATTTCTCGCCTGTTACAGCTGATGGTAATTGATATGCTTACTATCGGTCTGGCCTTGCATCTGGGGGAAAATGTCAGCGAAATGTTGGCGAAAACCAAAGCAGGCGTTAAGCTGAAATTTCTGCAAAACTAGGTTGTTTTAGGGGATAGTTACGTAATATATCTACGTAAAAAAATGTTTCTTCGTAAGAAAAAATCATTTTATTCCTATTGGCAATAAAAAGAATACTTGTTTCATCACTAGGATAAAAAAAATCATCCCATGATTTTACGAAAATATCCGTAGGTATAATCGCACTTGCTTTTTTACTCCAAAAGAAAAAAACAAGTGAGCTGTCTGTTAATCTTTTTTTAAAGAATAAAGAAGATTCTTTAGGATGCTCAAAATTTAAATTAATTTTTTCTATAACTGAGAAGAATGATGAGTCCATTTTAATTATATGCTCAAATGGAAAAGTCATATTCCAGAGATGATCAGATTCTTCCGGATCAAGAAAAACAATTTTGCTTTTTTCAGCAGAAGACAATAAGCAATCTTTAGAATTAAATCTCCATGCAATAGGGTATTTTTTTTCATCAATAGTTAGTAATTTTTTATTCATGAAATTTATGTCCTGTTCTACTCGTTCTTTTACCCATATGCCAAGCTTTTTATTTTATATGATGTTGATTATTCTTCAATAAATTCTTTTGCCTGATTGGCTGATGCAAAGGTCTAAAGCGGGTGCGGGCAAATTATATTCTTTGATCAATTAGCTGCATGATTTTCCTTGCTGCTAAGGTGTAATCATGTGCGCTTTGAAATCAGTACTGAAAATTCGGCTGGCACGTTTTTGTTGATGTATTTTTTTCCCTTTCTTGTGTGAAGTCTCTCCTAATAAGGTTGTATGAATTGGTGTAGCCTATCCAATTGCTTTTTGTACGGTATAGGTGGTTATGTGGGTTGTAACGCTACCGGTATGGTTTTACTGGTAGCGTTTGTTATGGTGATTGCTGGTTTAGCGTGCGCCGAAGCCGGTGAGCATGGTTTTGAGGGTCTTAAAAAATATGAGTATGTCCAGTGAGAAGGAGAAGTGTTTGATGTAGTAAAAATCGTGTTCGATTTTTATCTGGGTCTGTTCGGTGTCGGCGGCATAGCCTTGGGTGACCTGAGCCCAGCCAGAAATGCCGGGTTTGACGATGTGGCGGTAGTCGTAGAAGGGGATTTCCTGAATAAACTGGTCGACAAATACTTTTTGTTCGGGGCGTGGGCCGATAAGGCTCATGTCGCCTTTGAGGATGTTCCAGAACTGGGGGAGTTCGTCGATGCGGGTTTTGCGAATGATGTGTCCGATGCGGGTGACACGGGCGTCACCTAGTTGTGCCATTTGGGCGCCATTTTTTTCGGAGTCGCTGCACATGCTGCGAAATTTGTAGATGCAGAATTCGTGCCCGCCGCGCCCGACGCGATTCTGGCGGAACAGGATGGCACCGGGGCTTTCGAGTTTGATGGCGATGGCGGTGATAAGCATTACCGGCAGGGTAATGGGGGCAGACAGCAGGATAAGCAGGATGTCTGCGACGCGTTTAATGAGGACGTAGGTAGGTGAGGGTAAAAGGGAACCGAGGTCGTTTTCGTATAGGTGATGAATTTTGACGCGGCCGGTTAGAAATTCTTCTACCTGACGGATGTTGTAGACGGGCATGCCGTTGAGGGTCTGGCGTGCAAGGAATTTCTGCCAGTGATGATCAAGTTCGGGTTCGTGCAGGTCGGCGACGATGCCGTTGATGGTGGTGGCTGCGGGCAGGCTGGGGCTGGTAAGTTTTATCCAGTTGACGTTGGGCAGCTGGTCGGCATTTAAGGCACGGCCATAGGGCAGGTAGGCGTAGGTGGTGATGAATTTGTTGCGGTAGTAGATGTAGGCTACGCATAGAAAGAGTGACACGCAGCCGGCTATAAACAGGAACCACACGGTATAGGGTAGGTTGAAGAATTTGGCGGCCATCCACATGCCGAAAAACCAGAAGTAAGTATGCGGCAGGGCAATGACAGCGGATTTCCTGCCGGGAAAATTGCTGAATACGGACAGGGATTTGGTGTTAAGGATGTGGGCAATGCCGACAAGGACGATGCTGGTGAGGAAGGCAGCACGCCCTTGAGAGAAGCCTTTGATAGGCTCCATGATGGCTAGTGGCAACAGCATGACCAGCAGGGTACCGAAGAAAAGGCGACTTTTGTAGGACAATAAACTTCGCATAATAGGTGCTTTATTTGTTCAGGCGCAAATGTTGGTAGAGGTTGCCCAGCAGATTTGCAGGTAGCAGACGGCTGCTGCTGCGCAGGACAAAGCAACTTAGGGCAGGTAATAGGGGCTGGCTATGGAGGCGGCGTTTAAGCCGCAGAAGCTGCCATTCGCTGCTGAGGTAGCGCAGTCCGCGCCGGCGTGCATGCATGTTGTGGCCAGCGCGGGCGTAGACGAGAATTTCGGGCAGGTTGGCAGCGGGAAAACCGGCAGCTAGCAGACGTAGCCACAGGTTGTAGTCTTCCATCCACTGGTGGTGCTGATAGCCGCCTACTGCCTGTACGGCACTTTTCCGATAGGCGGCAGCCATGTGGTTGATGGGATTGCGCCATTGAGCATAGTGGCGGATGGCACTGTCGCTAAGGGGCACTTGTCTGATGGCACTGGTGTGTTCCGGGGTGGTACTGAATTCGGCTATCTGGCCGCTGAACAGGGCTATTTGGGGATGTTGCTGGATATATGCCCATTGGTGCGCAAAGCGTTCTGGTGCGCAGATGTCGTCGGTGTCCATGCGCATGATCCATTCATGCTGGCAATGCTGCAAGCCGATATTGAGGGCGTTACCAAGGCCGACGTGTTGTGGCAGGGGGATGATTTGCAGCGGCAGCCGGGTTTGGTAGTGGCTGAGTACGTGATGCAATTCGGTGCCAATGCTGCCATCCAGTACGATGATGATTTCTTCTGGTTGTATGCTCTGCGTGCACAGGCTATCCAGACAGGTGCTGAGCCAGTCAGGTTGTTCCTGTGCATACAGGGAAAGCAGAACGGAAAAAGGACGGGTTCTCATTGTGCTGGCAGCAGTGGGTGTCTGTACCGGTAATCTGTGAAGATTTGTTTATTATATCGCAACAATGTTGGTCGGTGCCGCTTGGGTGGCCGGCGCGGTGGGTTTGTGCTGTTAAATTAAGGATAGCTGTTGATTTTTTTATAATTATAGATGCGATGGCAGTGGCAACTGGCTGCTGTTTTGTTCGAATGAGGCCGGGTTGGGCAGGTAGTGTTCGTAGAATGTGTTCTGGATAGTGTTGAGTTGTGCCAGTTCGCTGCTGTTATTGCTGGTGCAGGTGTCGTTGAGGCAGACAAAACGGATTTCAGGATGTTGGTGCAGGTATTCGATGGCGCTGTTGAGTTCAGCCAGATTGCTGATGTTGCGTACGAAGCCATCGTTGTGTTTATGAGGGACGAAAGCACCGCTGGCCAGATGCCAGTAGCGGTTGAGGTAGATGGTGAGGTCGTTGTGAGCTCGAAAGCGGTTGGCCGTGCAGGCGAGGATTTCCGGCTGGAAATGCTGATAGACCTGTTGCAGGGTGCTGCGGGTATATGGCTGGGGCAGGTGCCAGTGGGCAAACCAGAAGTAGTGGCGGTGGAGATATTTAAGCAGGGTGTTGCTGAGTTTTTCGCGCAGGCTGTAACTGGGGGCAAAAAGTTGCTGTGTGTTCAGGGTAGCGGGTTTATAGATGCGGTTAATCAGGGCGATGTTGTTGTTGAGGGCGTCTACCCAGCTGTTCTGACCGCGTAGACGGCGAAACAGGGCACTGCGCTTGAACCAGCCATGGCAGAGAAAGTCGACCGGCAGGCCGTGCTGAAACAGGCGTTCACGCGGGGTGGGACGCAGGATAACGGTGTCATCGTTGAGGTAGACGAAGTGTTCACTCAGGCCTTTGAGATTGACCAGATTCATTTCGATGGCAGATGAGTTGAATACGGGCAGGTTCTGCGGCTGGATAAACAATTGCTGATGGCTGACAATTTCGATTTTTGGATGGCCGGTTTGTAACCAGTGCGGGCGCTGATCGGCGGTTATCAGGTAAATTTTATGATACCACGGGCAATTTTGTTCAATAGAGCGCAGTACGTAGCGCAGGGTACCGAAGTCCTGATAGCGGTTGCTGCCGGTGGCATCGCTGCGCCCATGATGCTGGGGCAGGTAGTGGTTTTTTTCAGCCTGCCATGCCGGGTCGCTGCCATCTACCCATGGCAGGACGAAATCAATCGGGGCATTGTCGGTGTTGGTGTTCATTAATGTTTCCGTTTGAGCAGGGTGATGAGTTTCTGGCTGTTGTGGGCGCCGAGGGTGGTTCTCAGGAGGTTGAGTAGCCGGCGTTTGAGCTGGTCGATGCGTTTGCTGTCGTTAAGCCATGTGCCATCGTAGTGATGAATGCAGACGGTATTGGCGGTGCGGTTCAGTTCATGGGTATAGGCGTTTTTGGCCATGAAGTAGTCGCTGGGGTAGACGCAGACGTAGCCGGGGACTTCCTGCTGCTGGTTGTTGAGGATAATGCCGTGCTGCTGGTAGAGCTGTTTGAATAGCTGATTGATGGTGATGAGTTGCTGCGGGTTGAATTCGAGGTTCTGGTATTGCTGCCAGATGTCCTGCATGAGGGTGCTGCCGGCTTCACAGCCCATGACGCCGGCCTGTGGGTTACAGGTGAGCTGGCGGGTGTAGGGATTCATGCCCTGCTCGAAACCAGTAAAGCAGTGATGGTGCAGGAAAGGGTCGAATGAGGCCACCATCTGTACGTCAGTGTCCAGATAAATACCACCGTGCTGATACAGTACCTGAATGCGACAGACGTCGGCAACAAAGGCATATTTGCCGGCGGCGTAGGCGGCGCGGGCGTAGGGATTGGCCTGATAGTCGAAGTTGTGTTCGTTCCATAGCTGGATTTGGTAGTCGGGCAGAAACTGGCGCCAGCTATCCAGATAGCGCTGGGTGGTGGCAGGTAGTGGCTGAGAGCCAAACCAGCAGTAGTGAATCAGTTTGGGTATCATTGGGCAGGAAGGCGATAGATGAGAAACAGCAGAAGGGCAAAAGGTATGGCGGTGCTCAGGCCGGTAATGCAGCTCAGTTTAATCCAGTCCAGATAGTTGTGTACGCTGATGCTGCTGACGGGTTGCCAGCCGATGGTGATGGTGATGGCGATGGTGGCAAATACCACCAGCCATAACAGGTAAGGGCGTATGCAGGACAGGGACAGGATATGTTTGCAGGTGTAATGTACCATTTCGCTGCTGCGGTAAAGGAAGGATACCAGTGCGGCCAAGAGGATGCCGGCACTGCCCCATAACTGGATAAAGCACAGGGAGCAGGCAATGTTGAGACCTGCTTCAAGCAGTGCCTGTGGTTTGGTGGCTTTGTAGCGGCCAGCGGCCATGATGATGGTCATGCTGGGGATACGGCTGTTTTCGATGATGCCTACCAGTAAAAACAGAATGGCCAATGCTGGCTGGTGGTAGTTGGCATCAGTCATGTTGTGGGTGTAGAGCTGAATAAAAGGTGTCAGCAGTAGGCCGGTGCAGGTGTAAACCCAGCCGAGAAAGCACATGAAGAGGCGATTATAGCGGCAGAAGTTGTGCCGGACACGTTCGGGGTTGGTGGCGAGACTATGGCCGAAGATGGCTTGCATCCCCTGCGACAGGGATTGTAGAGCCATTTTGATGGCACCAAAAATCAGGGCATAGACGGCGTAAATGCTGGCATCTTTTAGTGACAGGAAAAGGGTAATCAATACCAGTGGGGAGCTGAATATAAGCAGGCCGGTAAGCTGGTGGGTGAGGGCATCCCAGGTTTGTTGCAGCTTGTAGGCGTTGTGTTTGTTGTAGTACTGATTCAGGTTGTCGTAGTGGTGTTTGACATACTGGCGGTAGAGCAGGAATTTACTCGCCTGTATCAGGGTAGAGGCTATCTGTACGGTAAGGATGTTATAACCGGCGCTAATCAGCCAGTAGCAGACGGCAATGTTGGCGAGGATGCTACCAGCCTGTATGGTGGAAATGATGTAGGTTTTCTGGTCGGCGGTGAGCAGTGCGCGGTAGCTGCCAAACAAGAAGAAATCAAGGATGTTGACCGCACCCATTACCAGTACCATATAAAAGGTGAGGCTGGCGCTGATTTCGTTGTGGGTAAGCCATGCAAGCAGGATGGCCAGTGCCAGTAGCGCAATGACAAACAGGCTGCCACAAATGCGATAGAAGTGATGGGTGGCTGCGAGAATGCGATTACGCAGCTGGTTGTCGCGGGTGGTGAGTGCCTGATAGAGGGCAACGATGGCGGCGGCGCCAATGCCAGCCTCAAGCAGGGTGAGATAGGCAATAAACTGTTTGATGGAGGCGAGCATGCCATTGGTAGCCGAACCATAGGTAACGACAATCAGTGGCGGAAGAATGAATCCGCCCAGTGCAGTTATCAGTTGTAGTAACAGATTGGCGGATATGTTTTTCAGGATAACTGCACGGGTACTCATGAAGCCTCTGGGCGATTTGCTAGCTTACTGACAGTTACCGCTGCGTTGTATACGGCCGTAACGACCAGTAATGGCGTTAATGTCATGTATGGCTGAGTTGTCCACGCTACTGAATACAACGCGCATTTTGGCAATGCTGGTAGCGGAATGAGCAGACTGGCTGTCACTATCACTGTCACTACTGCTGCCGCCCAGGGTGGTGACGAAAGCATCGCTGAATCCCTGCATTTTGGCGCGTGCCATTAAGCTTTCGGCGTCTTCGCGTCGGTTGAATACACCGAGGCTGACTTTGCCCTGATTGATTCCGTAGTCAAAACCTTGCTCCTGTAGACGCGCACGCGTGTTGCTGTCGCTACTGGAGGAGAGTGCCACCATGTAACGGGTGGGTGTGGGTGCACGATGTGGTTTGGTTGTGTTGCTGACCTGTTCGATGAAGCGGCTGGTGGTAAACGGCCAGTGATTAAGCAGACCTTTGATTCGGTGAAAATCATCTTCTGGCAGGGTGACTGTGGCAGTACAGGTATTGGTTGTGGGTGTAGTCGGTTTTTCCGATTTGTCGGACTTGTCGGATTTGTCCACGTTAGTGGGATTGTCTGTCTTTGGTTTGTTAGCCGCAACGGTATCGATTTTGCTGGCGGTTCTGGCAACCGGCATGCTGCTGGCAGTCGCCTCAACATCGTGGCGCACACTGATGTCCGGATTGGCTGGTGCGACTGTTTCAACAGCAGGGCTGGGGGCACTGGCCACACTGGCCACAGCGGGCGAGGCAGAAATACCATGTACCAATTTACCAGCTATCATGCTGCCGAAAACAATAATATTTAATGCTACTAAGATTGCAAACAGCCATTTCATGCGTATTCAACCCAATTGAGTAAACCGTAAATCACTAAATTATCCACAATTTCAATGCGGTTGTCTAAGACAAATGTATTGGGTAGTGCCTGAGCTACTTTATTGGCACCGCCGCCGGTGATAATGATGTCGACAGGCTTGCCGGCGCCGATTTTCTGTTGTAAGCGCGTATGCATCAGTACGATGGCACCACAGACTGCATCCATAATGCCGCTGGCCATGGCATTCGGTGTGGTAGTGGCAAAAGCATAGGGTTTGCCTAGTGGGCGGTTGAGGTTGGCTGTGCGTTTGGATAAGGCTTCTTTCATTAAGTGAAATCCCGGCAGGATGCTGCCACCCAGATAATGATTGTTATCGGTAAGCGCATCTATTGTGACGGCTGTACCACAGCTGATCACGACGCAGGCCTGCTGGCTGTAACGCCGGCAGCCAATTACGTTAAACCAGCGATCGGCACCATGTTCAGCCGGATTGCGGTAATGATTATAGATGCCAAGCGCTTCCGGCATGGAGGACAGCCACGTTACTGAGCACGGCAGTATGCTGGCAATTTGTTGCTGACGTACTTTGCTACAAACAGCACAGCCGATAATGCGTTGTACGCTGGCACCATGTTGTGCCCAGTCCTGTATTAAAGGTTGCAGGTTGTAATAGGCTGCTTTGCCATAGCTGAGTATGCAACCGTTTTCTACCCATGCCCATTTAAGTTTACTATTGCCCGCATCCAGCAGTAGATAACGTTTTTTGCTGCTCTGTGTCTTGGGGCACTGCGCTGTGCCCGGGCGCAGGCTGATTTCGCCGGTAACAAAGCTACGTTCACCGTTGGCAGTTTGCAGCAGCAGGGCTCCAGACGCAGCAATGCCGCTGACTGTGCCTTCGGCAAGGTTACAGCCATTGGCTAACAAATGTACCAATTGTCCCTGATCACGATGCAGCAGATTGTAATCATTCAGAAACGGGCTGAGTCCATGCTGATTGAAGTGTGGAAGGTATTGTACCAGCCGAGCCAGAATACCCTGAAAAATCTGTGTTACCTGTGCCTGCGGCTGTAGTGACTGGATGGCAGTGGCTGTGCCTATCTGATCGGGAATACTGAAGTTTAAGCCAATACCGATGATGGCGGTAGTTTGTTTCTGTTGTGGTATGGTTTCAATCAGGATGCCACCGAGTTTGCTGTTATCCAGCATCAGGTCATTCGGCCATTTGATTTGTGCTGTTATGCCTAGCTCGCGCAGGGTTTGGGCTACAGCCAGTGCTACAACCAGTGCCAGACCGCCTAATTGAGCCTGTGGACGCAGGAATGACCAGCTCAGGCTGAACATCAGGCATTCGCCGATACGATTTTGCCATGACTTACCCTGCCGGCCACGGCCAGCAGTCTGTTCATAGGCCAGACAGATTTGTGGCAGGGTGTCAGTAGGGGCGTGGCGCAGTTGCTCCAGTAGGATGGTGTTGGTGGAGGTGGTTTGTACCAGCAGGCGCGGATTAAACCCATGCTGGCGGGCACAATCATTAAAAATGTGTTCTGGTATCAGTGCCAAGGTTTTGGTGAGTTGCCAGATGTCATTGTGTTGACGCAGCAGATTTTGGATATGGACAGGCATTTCCTGCCAGGCTGCATTGAGCTGGGGAATTTTTTTATTCAGGGTATTTGCCAGTGTTCGGACATTATGTGCCTGACCATCAGCAAGTAGAGCCAGTAAAGGCCAAAACGGTGTGTTCATAAAATGGCATCACCATAGTTATTATGGATAACAATGGGTTAGCCCGGTATTGCTGCTTCTGCTGCGTAGCCGGGCGCGGGTAGACTATGTCAACGGTTGTGCAGTTGCAACCGCTATGAATATTAGCGCATGGTTGGGAAACTGTCTCTGTTTGTTCAGGTTTATTCAACCACAATTTTGGGGAAACGCTGGCTGTAGTCTTTGCCCTGATCTGCCAGTGCCTGCACCAGTTTCCATGCGGCTTGTTCGTACAGATTGGCAATTTCAGGCTGCTGTTGTGCCAGTATGCAGGCGGTACCGTTATCCATGGCTTCACGTACAGTCAATGTTAATGGTAGCTGTCCCAGCAGGGGAACGCCAAGTGTGGCTGCCAGTTCTTTACCGCCATCCTGCCCGAAAATGGATTCAGTATGGCCACATTGAGAACAGATATGTACGGACATGTTTTCGAGCACGCCAAAAATGGGAATATTGACTTTCTGAAACATATTCACAGCTTTGCGTGCATCAATCAGAGCCACATCCTGCGGGGTGGTGACTACTACAGCACCGGTAACCGGAATTTTCTGTGCCAGTGTGAGCTGGATATCGCCGGTACCGGGTGGTAAATCGATAATCAAGTAATCCACATCATCCCACTGACTTTGAAACAGTAGCTGCTGCAAAGCCTGACTCACCATCGGACCGCGCCAGATAACTGCCTGATCGGTATCGACCAGAAAGCCCACTGACATCACCTGAATTTCACCGGCAGCCATCACTGGAATCATCTGACCTGCATGCTGGCGCGGTTCTTGTCCGGCCACGCCAAGCATAGTGGGCTGGCTGGGGCCATAAATATCGGCATCAAGCACACCTACGCGCGCACCCATACGGCTTAAGGCTACCGCCAGATTGGCGCTGGTGGTGGATTTACCTACCCCACCTTTGCCTGACGCTACGGCGATGATGTTTTTTACGCCGGCAATGGTCTGTACGCCAGGCTGTACTTTATGTTTGCCGATAGCCAGCTGTACCTGTACAAATAATGGTGTATCGCCAAATTCGGCAGTGATAGCCTGATCGATACGCTGTTGCAGTTCTTCAATAAGGTGTGCAACCGGATAGGGAAAGGTAAGGTCAAGATGAATGCCATCACTGTCGATGGTAACGTTACTTACGGCTTTTTCACTGCCCAAAGTACGGTTACTGGCTGGAATGATGATGCTGTTGAGTAAGGTCGTAATGGATTGTGTGTTCATATAAGTTTAATTCGCAACTGTATTGCTGGCGCATATTTTACCCTATATTAGCCAGCAGCCAGTGTTTGCTTGAGGCTGCGCCGGTTAATCAGGATGGTGACTGAGTGCTTGCAGGTTGGCCGGAGTTATCCGAATCATCCATACTACTGTGCTGCCGATATCGAATCCAGAGTAAATGCAGACACAAGCCAGCCGGATACAGTAACAGGATTGAAACCATGAGATAATGCAGATTATGCCATTCAATGACATGATGGCCGTGAACCAGTGCCCATAATGCCCATAACCATTGCCACCATGCAGGCAGGCTGAAAGCCAGTACAATCAGCAGTGCGGCCACTCTTACCGGTGTCAGTGACCAGAACTGATGTCGCTGCACGGCACGATTCAGTTGCAGCAGGATGTAGAAGGTAAAGCTGAGGGTTAATACCATGCCTCCATTGGCGATTACTTGCAACCAGCTGAAAGCGATTTCTGGTGATACCGGTAAATTATTTCGTGGCACCGGTGTTGGTTCTAGTGAAATGCTGGCAACAATATTCAGGCCGAAACCGTAAATCAGATCCAGCCATAACAATAATAATGGCCAGGTACGCTTCAGTCGTTGAAACATTACTGTGTAACCATGAGAACCAAGAATAATGTGACAGTGTAACCATTGGTACAGGCTGCTGTAAATGGCTTTCAAATAGATGCTTCCGAAAAAAATGGCCGAAATTACGGTTGCGCTGTTTGTAATACTTTGTTGTACAGGTTGCCTTGGTATGCGGCAATTGCTGTATAAAAAATAATTAATGATTGCAAAGTCGGGCAAATACAGAAGTGGTGCAGTAATGGGTTTTGATGTTTGACTGTATCAAGGTTTTTATAATTATTTTCTGGCTGTATTTGTGTTTTGAATATTTATGGCTTCTCAGTTAGCTGATGGCCATCGCTGGCATGAGACTTAGACAGCAGGTTTTGCTGCACATATATGTTTCAAGTTTGGGTGGATTAAAATAATTTCGCTGTTATTTGATTTTTGTGGTTTTAATTTGTCAGTCTGATTTGCTGGTATTTATATGTTAGTGAGGTTTAGTAATTTCAATTTATACAGGAATGGCCGTTAGGTTGAATTCTTATGACTTTAGGGTGAAGAAGAATTATATTCAGATATCAGGAATTTAATTTAGTTGAATAATTGTAAGACTATTAAACGGCAATTTTTGTTTTTTTGAGTTAGAATAAACACTCAAATTTAGTTGATTTTCAATTTTTATTGAATTTTTATTTGTTTTCAGACCTTTAATTAGGTCTTTTTTATTTTCGGCTTTTGAGAAACAACACGATGATAAGACGTTTACCAGTTGTGATGAAGATAAGCACTGCATTTATGAGTGCTGCTATGATTATTTCTCCTGTATATGCTTCTGGATATCATTTAGGGTTACAGTCGGTAACAGCGGTAGCAACCGGTAATGCGGCAGCAGCAGAGGCCGCAGATGCGGCAACTATAGTAACTAATCCGGCCGGACTGGTGAATCTGGATGGTACGCAGATTGATACCAATCTGTTTGTAATCAAACCTGAGATTAAATACCATAATGCCCGTGGTACGTTTACAGACGGCTCCTCAGTGCAGGGACCTGAACACGGCAATATTGCCAATACGGCACAACTGGTGCCGCAGCTGTATTTTTCCCACCGCCTGAATGATAAATGGGGTATGGGGCTGGGGGTATATATTCCGTATGCAGCCAGAACCAATGACAGTTCAGATTCGGTGCTGCGTTACAATGTGAATAAAACTAATGTGAAAGCACTGGATATTAATCCGGTTGTGGCATATAAAATTAATGAGCGGCATTCAGTTGGTGTAGGACTGATTGCGCAATACCTGCATGCGGAAGTGCAGAAATATGCCGATTTTGCGCCGGTAGGCAGTGCAAAGCTTGGTATCCCGCAGGCTGCATTGCATCAGAAAGCGCCAGGCGCATTTGATGCGCGCGCTACAGTTAAGGGCAATGATTGGGGTTATGGTTTCAATGCCGGCTGGCTGTGGGATATGAATGATGATGTGCGGGTGGGTATCAGCTATCGTTCCAAAATTAACCAGCATTTGCACGGTACTGCACGCTGGCAGCCAATGGGCAGCTACGCGAAAAACTATGCGCCGTTGTTTGAGCAGTTTGGCTTTAAATCTTTGGAAGGTGCAGAGGTACAAATTACCACGCCGGAAGTGGTGTCGCTGCACGGCATGTGGAAAGTGAATCCGCAGTGGAATGTGTTTGGTAATGTGAGCTGGACACGTTCGTCGCGTCTGCATCAGCTGGATATTCAGTTTGAACATGATAAAACGATTGACCCGGTACATGGGGTTACTTCGAATACCACACATATCGCCACCAACTGGCGAGACACCTATGCGGTTGGGGTAGGCGCTTCTTATCAGCAGAATCCGCATTTGCAGTGGCGGTTTGGCGTTAATTATGACCAGTCGCCGGTGCGTAGCTCAACCACACGGCTGTCAACCATTCCAGATGGTAACCGCTGGCTGTTTGGTGGTGGCGTGAAATATGATGTAAACAAAAACGATACTGTAGCCGTGTCGTACGCTTATCTGCATATTCAACATACACATATGAACCAGCAGGATCAGGGCGCACACGTATCAAGTAACGTACGTGGTATAGCTGATTACCGTTCAAATGCACATATTGCTGGTGTTTCGTATACGCACCGTTTCTGAGGTTTACCGCAGCAGGTTGTTGTGCTGGATATGGATAATTATGTTTAGTATTCATCCTGCTTTGGTTATATTCTGTCATAATTTGTATATAAAAATCTAAGCCATTGAGATTAATAAATTTTAACTACAATGTTGACATAAATTACAGGAAACTTTCTTTGCTCGCATAATAATCTGTCGTATGATGGTTTTGCTGTTCCATTTGGATAAAGCATTGTTAAACATGGAGATGTATTATGAATCATCAAGAAGGTTTACAAGATCCAAGAACCAAGTACTATCATCAAGATTTTTCTAAACAGTCTCAGTCTGCACCGGGTCTGCAAAGCAAAATGGATCCGGTTCCAGATTGTGGTGAACAAAGTTATGAAGGTCATGGCCGTTTGTGCGGACGAAAAATTCTGGTGACTGGTGCCGATTCGGGTATCGGGCGCGCTACAGCTATTGCTTACGCCCGTGAAGGTGCAGATTTGGCAATTAATTATTTGCCCGAGGAAGAAGAAGATGCAAAACAGGTTGCGGCACTGGTGCAGGAAGCCGGCCGTAAAGTGGTCTGCATTCCCGGTGATTTAAGTGATGAGCAATTCTGTAAACAGTTGGTTGAAAAAGCGCGTACAGAGCTGGGCGGATTGGATGGCTTAACTCTGGTTGCCGGCAAACAGACTGCAGTAGAGCGTTTCTGTGATATCAGTACGGAACAGTTGAAAAAAACATTTGAGGTTAATGTATTTTCCCTGTTCTGGGTAATTCAGGCTGCTATGCCTCATCTGCCCGCTGGTGCAACCATCGTTACCACCAGTTCTGTACAGGCTTTTGAGCCCGGTGCCAATCTGGTGGATTATGCTGCAACTAAAGCAGCGATTGTGGCCTTTACTCAGGCATTAGCCAAACAGGTAGCTGCAAAAGGTATTCGAGTAAATTCTGTGGCACCAGGCCCAATCTGGACTGCACTGGAAATCACCGGTGGCCAGCCTACTGAAGCAATTCCAAAATTTGGTCAGAGTGAATCTATACTTGGTCGTGCCGGGCAGCCTGCTGAACTCGCACCTACCTACGTTTTCTTGATGTCTGATGAATCCAGTTATGTAACAGCTCAGGTATATGGGGTTACTGGCGGTATCGTACTGTAAAGCAGTAATTTGCTTGTAATCCAGATTAATCCGTACGGGATCTTTTCATCTGTTCTGGCCGAGTGTCAGCAGGAAAAATGAGTTTCCGTACGGATTTTTTGCGGCTTTTAAATGGCTATTATGAATAGCTATTTTTAATGCCTGAATTATGAAAACAGACCTTTATTATATTTTATATGAATAAAAATATATTGTTTGTTGGTGAGGTACTACACAAATAATTGTAACTAAAAATTAACCTATTAATTAAATTTGTGTATTTATCATAATTTTATTTAGTATAGTCATCAATTGCGGGTCTAAAAAATACAGGATAGTAAGAAATTTCGTTTAAAAATAAATATGATGGTAAATCTGTATTTGTAAACTATTAACAATAGCGGTATTAGCTTGATCAGAATAATCAGTTTATAGGTTAATTTTGTAATCTGTTGCAGTTTACGCATATCATTAGACAGAGGCTGAATCATCATTATTATTATATTATTTTTTAAATGATGATTATTAAAACATGAGGAAAAACGGATGACTGCCCAAAAATCAGGCCGTATAACTATGCCCTTAAAAATTCTGTCTACAGGTGCCGCTGTACCGGCAAAATGTGTGACGTCATCTGAATTAGACAGGCGTTTTAACAAGCCTGATGGTTATGTGCAGCGACGTTCCGGTATTGAGCACCGTTTTCATATTACTGATGATGTCAGTCAGGCACAGCTGGCCGTTATGGCGTTGACCGATGCGTTGCAACGCCAGCAGATTGCACCGGAATCTATAGATCTGCTGATTTCTGCTGCGGCAATCGGTACACAGGCTTTACCCTATACAGCCGCGCATATTCTGAAAATTAGCGGTTTGCCTCAGCATATCGCCAGTTTTGACATCAATAACAGCTGTGTCGGATTTATGACTGCGCTGGAAATGGCAGCCTGTCTGCTTAATCAGAGCGTATATCGACGCATTGCTATTGTTGCTGCGGATCTGGCGTCGCGCGGGCTTAACTGGGATGATGAGGAATCTGCGCTGATTTTTGGTGATGGTGCAGCTTGTGCAATTGTGGAAAAAGGCGATGGCAGCAGTGGTATTCTGTCGTTTTTACTGGAAACCTATCCTGAAGGGTTAAATTTGTGTGAGATCCGTGCTGGCGGGACGCGGCGTAATCTGCGGATAGGGATGGAGGACAGCGATTTCCTGTTTGATATGAAAGGCAAGCAGCTGTTCAGACTGGCCTCCACACTAATTGAAAGCTTTGCCGAACGTCTATTGCAACAGGCCGGTCTGAGTATGCCACAAGTGGATTGTGTGCTGATGCATCAGGCCAGCCATCTGGCGATTAAACACATTTGTAAGCAGCTACATATCAGGCCGGATCAGTATGTGGATATTTACCGTTATCGCGGTAATCAGGTAGCCGCTTCCCTCCCTTCGGTAATGCATGAAGCATGGACGACAGGTCGGGTGCATGTGGGTAAACCACTGATGCTGTTTGGTACAGCTGCCGGCCTGACACTTGGAGGCATGGTGTTGCTACCATGAAAATATTGGTCACAGATGCCACCAGTGGGCTAGCACGGGCTGCCTACCTGATGATTCATCATTCGAAGCACACAAAAGCCATTTTATAGGTTAAATATAGTTAATAAATAAAAATATTTTATAATTTTTCGACCTGCAATGGGAGATCAGGAAGATTTTAATAAATGATGATAACCATTATTGTTCTAATAATTTGTTTTAATTGAATATTATCTATAAATATAGAATTTTTAAGTGAATAATGATGAAAATTAGTCTCATTTAGATAAAAATCGTCATGAAATTTAATGTTATGATAAGTCGAAATAGATGCATGGATTATTGTATTTAAAGTATTCTGTAGTTTATACAAATGCTTAAAGGGATGCAGGTCGCAGATTGAACTGAGTGTGCAATCTAGGACTACTCAAAATACTGATACTCATTAATTTTTCATTGGATACAGGACTGTAATGCAAATATATGTTTAATATGCTATATAAATATTTTTTTGCGGCGCACGTATGAAAATTAATAGCAAATTTATTCTATTTAAATAATTATTCTGGTAATGATAGCTACAGGATCATGCCAGACTGGTGACAGATGTTTAATGATTAATCAAAGCTGTCTGGCTATGGCAACAGAACAGCTTTGAGCAAAAAGGAAGTAAATATGGAAGGCAAAAAAGTTGTATTGGATTGTTTAAACCGCTTACTGGCAGGAGAGCTAGCCGCCCGTGACCAGTATTTTGCGCACTCACGTATGTATGAAGATATGGGCTATATGCAGCTTTTTCAGCGCATAGATCATGAAATGCAGGAAGAAACCGACCATGCTCACCAGTTTATTCACCGTATTCTGATGCTCAATGGCAAGCCAAACATGGTGCCGGATGCCGTCAATGTCGGAACTGATGTAGTGAGTATGCTGCAAAATGATCTGGCTACCGAGCTGAGTGTGCGCCAGAACCTGAAAGATGCCATTAAACTGTGTGAACAGGAACAGGATTATGTCACCCGGCAATTTCTGGTGGCACAGCTGAAAGATACCGAAGAAGATCATGCTCACTGGCTGGAACAGCAATTACGCCAGATTGAAGTAATGGGTTTGGCAAATTATCTGCAAAGCCAGTTGTAAGGAGAACAATGTGCAAGGTGACCGTTTGGCCTTACAGGCATTAAATAAAAATCTGGGTTTACTACTGGTATCCATCAATCAGTATTTTTTACATGCACGGATTTTACGCAACTGGGGTTTTGCCGAGCTAGGCGAAGTGCTGTACAAACATTCGATTCGCGATATGAAAAGTGCCGATGCGCTGATTGAACGCATTCTGCTGCTGGAGGGACTGCCCAATTTGCAGGAGTATGGCAAGATTCTGGTTGGCGAGAACATCACCGAAATTTTGCAATGTGACCAGCAGGCGGAACAGGCCAAGCATATCGCGCTGGCCGATGCGATTGCCGTGTGTGAAAACCAGCTGGACTTTGTGTCACGTGATTTGCTTGAGCAGCAAAAAGTAATAAATGAAGAATATCTGGACTGGCTGAGTACCCAGCTAGATCTGATTGAAGAAATTGGCTTGGCTAATTATGCCCAGACAGCAGCACGGGCAGGCTAAAACCGATTGTACAGAAAACAAAAACAGCACGTCTGTGTACGTGCTGTTTTTTTATGGCAGCAAGCAGCTTATGGCTAAGCTGCTGCCGCGCCGGTGACAGAGTTGTCCTGTGGCTGAAACCACGCCAGTTGCTGGCGCAACCGTACCACCTCCCCAATAACCATCAGCGCTGGCGTAGCAGCCTGTTGTGCCAGTGCTGCTAACTGATGCAGTTCACCGGTTAATACATGCTGGCTGACCTGAGTGCCATGCGAAATTATCGCTACCGGCGTACTGCCCGCCCGCCCGTGGGCAATTAACTGCCGGCTGATTTCCGCTGCTTGCAACGTGCCCATATAAATCACCAGTGTTTGCTGTGCACGAGCCAGCGTTTGCCAGCCATGTGTCTGGCTGCCCAGTTGCTGGTGACCGGTAACGAACAAAACACGCTGGGCGTAATCGCGGTGCGTGAGCGGAATACCGGCATAGGCGGTAGCCCCCAGACCGGCACTGATGCCGGGAATAATACGAAAAGGAATATTGGCTGCATGCAGGAACGCACATTCTTCGCCACCACGGCCAAAGACAAACGGATCACCGCCCTTGAGGCGTACCACACGCTTACCCTGCTGTGCCCACTCTACCAGCAGCTCATTGGTTTGCTGCTGTTGCACCTGATGGCGTCCGCAGCGTTTGCCCACACTGATTTTTAAAGCATCGCGACGCACCAGTGCCAACACTTCTGCCGATACCAGTGCATCGTATAACACCACATCCGCTGCCTGCATGGCTTGCAAAGCATGTAAAGTTAGCAGGCCGGCATCGCCCGGGCCGGCACCCACCAGCGCCACTTCACCCTGCGGCAGCGGCTGGTGCTGAGTTAACTGTTGCTGCAACAGCATTTCTGCCGCCGCTTCATCACCACTGGCAATGAGCTGGCCAAAGCGGCTATGCTGGAATAGCTGCTCCCAGAAACGCCGGCGCTCACTGAGGCTGCGTAAGGCAGTTTTCACCTGTTTGCGCCAGCGTCCGGCTACCGCAGCCACCCGCCCCAGCGAGAATGGCAGCAACACTTCAATCTGCTGGCGAATCAGGCGCGCCAGTACCGGCGCGTGGCCGCCACTGCTCACCGCTACCTGTATCGGACTGCGGTCAATCAGTGCCGGCACAATAAAGGAACAGCAGGCCGGCTGATCGACACAGTTGCAGAAAGTGGCTGCCGCCTCGGCTGCCTGAAAAATACGCTGATTCAGCGCAGGATCGCTGGTGGCTGCAACCACCAGAAACACACCATTTAATAAATCGGGGCTGAATTCCGTGCCAATGTATTCGGCCTGTTGTGCCGCAAACCACTCTGCAAACTGAGCAGTGGCCTGCTCTGCAACCACCTGTAACTGCGCGCCGGCCTGTATTAGCGCACTGGCCTTGCGTTCGGCCACCAGACCGCCGCCTACCAGTAATACCTTGCGCTGGTGTAAATGAGTAAATATCGGGTAGTGATTCATACTGGCTTATCGTTGTATTTAGTCCACCATCTTATAATCACCAGTGCCCGCCTGAAAAAGAAGCAATTTTTCTAACCAAAGCGTTGGCAGTTATATCTGCCATCGCCATGCACAGACTGGGGATTTGGTTATAAAGAAAGAAATTTTTATTCTTTCCTTGCCGTTGCCTGTGCTTGCTACTATCCGTGTGATTCAGACAGTAATCTGCTTAAACAGTTGCTGTGATTAATAAATTATAGATTCAGGATAGTCATAACCATGTTGCGCCCCCGCCTGTGGACACCACCGCATGATGCGGCCGCCGCCAAACGCCTGCCGGCCTTAACCGCCCAGTTGCAGACACGTTTACAGCAGATTGTACGGCAGCATCAGCATATTAAATTTGCCTCCAGTCTGGCGGTTGAAGACATGGTGATTACCGATGTCATTGTGCGCGCGCAGCTACCAATTGAAGTATTTACCCTCAATACCGGCGCACTCAATAACGAAACACAGAAGCTGCTGCGTGCCGCCTATGAGCATTGGGGTATCCGCATTACCGAATACCGGCCGGATGAAGAAGCCGTTGATGCCTATGTAGCTGCTCATGGCAAACAGGCTTTTTATGACAGCGTTGCCTTGCGACGTGAATGTTGCCATATCCGCAAAATCGAACCGCTTGGGCGCGCCCTGAGCAAGGCCGATGCGTGGATAACCGGACAGCGGCGGGAGCAATCGACAACGCGTACAGCGTTAGCACTGGCGGAACAGGATAAAGCGCATGGCATCGCCAAATACAATCCTCTGGCCGACTGGCTGGAAACCGAAGTATGGGCATATGCCCGGATGCAGCAGTTGCCGGTAAATGAGCTGTACCAGCAAGGCTATCCAAGCATTGGCTGTGAGCCCTGCACCCGTCCCGTAAAAGCCGGTGAAGACATTCGTGCCGGACGCTGGTGGTGGGAAAGTCAGGATAGTAAAGAATGTGGTTTGCATAAATAGGCAGCAATCAACCCAGCGTTGCAGGCATGGCCGACATGCTTGGCAGCCATAACGGAAACATCATGAGTATTCAAGACAAACATCTGGACTGGCTGGAAGCCGAATCGATTTACATCATCCGCGAAGTAGTGGCCGAAGCGCGTAATCCGGCGTTGCTGTTTTCCGGCGGCAAAGATTCAGTAGTACTGCTGGCACTGGCTGTCAAAGCATTTCAGATTCCCGGACACAGCCTGCAATTACCGCTGACACTGGTACATATAGATACCGGACACAACTACCCAGAAGTCATCGCTTTTCGCGATGCCACCGTACAACAGTTGGGCGCGCGGCTGATTGTTGGCAGCGTAGAAGATTCTATCCGCCGCGGCAGTGTAACCCTGCGCCGCGCTACCGATTCACGCAATGCCGCACAGGCCATCACCCTGCTGGAAACCATCGAAGCCAATGGCTTTGATGCATTAATGGGCGGTGCGCGGCGGGATGAAGAAAAAGCCCGTGCCAAAGAACGGATTTTCTCTTTTCGGGATGAATTTGGGCAGTGGGATCCGAAAAACCAGCGGCCGGAATTATGGGATTTATACAATACCCGCCTGCATCCGGGTGAAAACATGCGCGTATTCCCGATTTCCAACTGGACAGAACTGGATATCTGGCAATACATCGCGCGCGAACAGCTTGCCTTGCCACCGATTTACTATGCGCACCAGCGGGAAGTAGTAGAACGCGGCAATATGTTGGTGCCGGTAACTGAACTGACACCGAAAAAAGAAAACGAAGTGAGCGTAATCCGCAGCGTACGCTTCCGTACCGTGGGCGATATTTCCTGCACCTGCCCCGTAGCCAGCGTAGCGGCCACCGCAGCAGAAATCATAGCCGAAACCGCACAAACCACCATTTCCGAGCGCAATGCCACTCGTATGGATGATCAGGTGTCGGAAGCAGCAATGGAAGAACGCAAGAAAGCAGGTTATTTCTGATGGCCAATACATCAACCACAGCAGCACCGCAGGTATTTATCGTGCACGGCTTTCAGAGTAGCCCGCATGATAACTGGTTTGATTGGCTGGCCACACAGGCACGTGCTGCCGGTGCCACCGTAATCCAGCCGGCCATGCCCGAACCAGACTGTCCACAGGCCACAGTCTGGCAGCAGACACTGGATGAGATTATCGGCCAGCCTCAGGCAAACACCTTTCTGATTGGCCACAGCCTCGGCGTCATCACCTTACTGCACTTTCTCAGCCGGCACCGGCCGGCGAGGGTGGGCGGGCTGATACTGGCAGCCGGCTTTACCACTCAGCTGCCTGAATTGAAGATACTGGATGACTATATCCATGCCAGCCAGCCCGATTTCACCGTTTTGCAGCAAATCAGTATGCCGGTACACAGCATAATTTCCACCAATGACCCCTATGTTCCCGAAGCAGCCAGCAGCACGATTGCCCATGCATTGCATAGCAGTATCGATTATGTGCCGTCTGGTGGCCACCTAATGGCCGAAGACGGTTTCAGTGAATTAGCGCCCGCCTGGCAGAGCCTGCAACAGATGCTGGCGAAACAGCAACCTTAAAAAAGTGAGACACCGATGAGCACCGATTCCGTATTGCGTTTTATTACTGCCGGCAGCGTAGATGATGGCAAATCTACCCTGATAGGCCGCCTGCTATTTGACAGCCAGTCCTTACTGGCCGATCAAGTGGCTGCGCTGTATCACGGCAAACATAAACGTACCGCCGATGGCGTGCCTGATTTTGCTCAGCTTACCGACGGTCTCGCGGCCGAGCGTGAACAGGGTATTACCATTGACGTAGCCTACCGTTATTTTGCCACTCCGGCACGCAAATTCATCATTGCCGACACCCCCGGGCATGAACAATACACCCGCAATATGGTGACTGGAGCCTCAACCGCCGATGCCGCCATTATCCTGATAGATGCTACCCGGCTCGATTATAGCGAACACACACCGGCTTTATTACCGCAAACCCGGCGTCACAGTGCCATTCTCAAACTGCTCGGGACAGCACACATCATCGTGGCTGTAAACAAACTGGATTTACTTGACTACAGTGAAGAAAAATTCAACGCCATCAAACGTGCCTATAATAAACTGGCTAGCGCACTGGATTTGCACAATATTAACTACGTACCCATCTCCGCCCTCAATGGAGACAACATCGTAACCGCCAGCGCGTATATGCCGTGGTATCAGGGACAGCCATTATTGCGGTTGCTGGAAAGTCTGCCTGTTGCCAACCGTAACAGCCAGCTTTTGAGCGCACCGGCACTATTTCCAGTACAGCGGGTTGCACGGCTGGATGGCAGCAGTGCCGATGATTTTCGTGGTTATCAGGGGCGGCTGGAACAGGGCAGCCTGTGTGTAGGAGACAGTGTACGCATCGAACCGGCTGGCCAGATCAGCACCATTACCGCCATTTATACGCCGGCCGGTCAGGTTGAACAGGCACAGGCAGGTACCGTACTAACCATAGTACTGGCTGATGATATAGACATATCACGCGGTGACAGCATCGTTGCCGCAGACAGCACATTGCAGCCTGCCAGAAATATCAGCGCCTCTGTGTGCTGGTTTGACAGCAAACCATTGAATGCCACCCGACGCTACTGGCTCAAACATACTACACAAACTGTTTATACCAGAATCAGACAGGTTGATTATCTGCTGGACGTACAGAGCCTGAATCACCGCCAAGACAGTGACAGCCTGCAACTGAATGATATCGGCCGGATACAGCTCAGCGTGCAGAAACCGATCGTAGCGACTACCTACCAAGCCAATCCGGCTACCGGTGCCTTTATTCTGATTGACGAAGCCACTAATCACACAGTTGCTGCCGGCATGATTACCTCACTGGCTTAAAACCGTACTTAACTACAATGTCTGTGGCCGGAAAAATCAGGCTGGCAGCGTGCTGTGATTCATGATTAACTACCGTGGCGTCTGTGTATACCTTTAGTTAGGTATTGATTAACAATATATTGGCATAGCCACACCTATTCAAACAACAAAATTAAGGCGTGGTGGTTTGTTAAATTCTGCGGGAGGACAACCTAAGAATGAATGTAACTGTTCATGATTCAATCCATAAACATCAGTAGCAAAGATTGAGGATAATTATTATCTAGTCATGGTTTTTCTTCAGCAGCAAACTCAGTTTTATTGGCTTTAAATATCGCCATCGCCGTATCATCCCGCCAGCTTTTTTTGCATAGACTACGACGACGATCTTTTTTGCTACTGTACTATTCTGCGGTTTAGTGGCAGATTGAATATAAAATTATATTTTATGGTAGAAGAAATAATTAGCCTGCTACTTTTATTTGTCGGCGATATTTCACACGCTGCCTATCTCTAAGAATGATTTCAATATTACTGTTTTTCTTTGCGCATCCGAACGTGTGGAATATCATCTTCCAGATAGACATCAGAAACAGGAACAAATCCATATGCAGCATAGAAGTTAGTTAAATGAGCCTGCGCACTGATGACAATCGGTTTATCTGGCATCTGTGTCTTAATCACAGCCAGCGTTTTTTCTAATAATTGATTACCTAACTTCCTGCCACGATGGCTTGGACGGATAATAACCCTGCCAAACGTAACAGTAGAACCCTGATCAATGATTCGTGTATACCCAATGATTGTTTGTCCTTCTTGCATCCATGTATGCACAGCTTGCTCATCATAAGTATCAATTTCTTGATAAGGACAAGTTTGTTCTACTACAAAAACAGCAATACGTAATTTGGCAATTTCATAAAATTCTTTAGTCGATAATTCAGAGAATGTTTTAATGTAATAGTCCATATACAAAGTCCTTTTTATTACTGAAGTATATCCATATATTCAGTACTGCCTAAATAACCAAGTATTCAGTCTCATACAGCAGCGGTAATGACAGCCTATCCACCCAAAGAATGCTTAATTGCTGATATTTTATTTATATCAATATAATTTGATAAATCCGGATCACTGCTTATTACACTAATAGTACTTCTCTTAAATCTATTTAAAAACAATATTTATGGCTGCATGGGTACATAAAAAAGGTAAAAGTAATAGGTTAAGCAAAGGTACAATTGACTCATTAAACTGATTTCAGGCAGCTTTGTTCGTTGGCCAGTAATTCAGACAGCGTTTCGCGCCGGCGAATAAGGTAGTGGTCAGTACCATTAACCAATACTTCTGCTGCACGACAGCGGGTATTGTAGTTGCTGGCCATACTTGAGGCATAGGCACCAGCGCTTTGAACCAGTAATAAATCGCCTTCTTTTGCGGCAATAGTACGGTCTTTGGCCAGAAAATCGCCTGTTTCACAGATTGGCCCCACCACATCGGCGACAAATTCATCTGTTGTTGCCGTGCTGACATTAAGTATTTTGTGATAGGCCTGATACAGAGAAGGGCGCATCAGATCATTCATGGCTGTATCAACGATCACAAAATTCTTTTCTTCCCCCTGTTTGATGTATTCAACCGTGGTGAGCAAACCGCCGGCATTACCAATCAGGCTGCGCCCCGGTTCCAGCATTAACTGCAAATTGCGTCCGGATAGCAATCTGTCCACTGCGGCTGCGTATGCGGCTAAATCCGGTACGTCCTCATTCTGATAAACAATGCCTACGCCACCGCCTAAATCAATATGCTCTAATTCGATATTCAGCTCAGCTAGTTTATCTACCAGCAGCAACATGCGTTCCAGTGCTTCTATCAATGGGGATAAATCGGTTAACTGTGAACCGATATGACAATCAATTCCGGTAACTTTTAAATGAGGCAGTGTAGTGGCTAATTGATAGGCTGCTATGGCATCCTGATAGGCAATACCAAATTTATTGGCTTTCAGTCCGGTGGAAATATACGGATGAGTATGAGCGTTAACGTCTGGGTTGATACGTAAGGAGATTGGGGCAATTTTGCCAAGACGGGCGGCAATTGTGTTGATGCGTGCCAATTCAGCCAGTGATTCAACATTAAAGCAGCGAATGTTGTTATGCAAAGCAAATTCAATTTCAGCACTGCTTTTACCTACGCCTGAAAAAATGGTTTTGCCCGTATCGCCGCCAGCCAGTATTACCCGTTCTAGCTCACCGCCGGAAACAATATCAAAACCACAGCCCAGCCGGGCAAAGTGGCGCAGAATGGATAAATTGCCGTTAGCCTTGACTGCATAACATATCAGCGGATGTAAAGAGGCAAAAGCTTGCTGGTACTGGTTAAGGGCAGCAGTCATCGCTTGCTGGCTGTAAATGTAGAGTGGTGTGCCATATTCAGCGGCTAGGGCACAATAGGGTATTTGTTCACATTTCAGGGAATCAGTCATGTCTGGGCAGATTTTTCTGGTCAATAGGGTCGATGGTCAGGCCGGTTTGTACTACGCCATATTTGGTTTTATCGCCTTCCTTGGGTAAATACAAGTCACCTTTATAACCACAGGCAGACAGGAGGCTGGTGGCAAGTATGCTTAATAATAAAAAACGATGCATTAATCCGGCTCTCTATGGTTGAAATAGCAGGTGTAGTAAAACTGCCATTGCGGATAAAACTAGGATTCAGACATATTATATGGCAAGATAACAGTTTGAATGTAATAAAATGTAGAATTACGGTAAGCAAAATGACCGAAAGTGAATTTTTACAGTATAGCGATGATCTGTTTGGCCACATTGAAGAGAGTATTGATGCCGGTGGCTGGAGTCTGGACTGTGAGACCAGTGGTAATGTACTCACGATAGAAGCGGATAGTGGGGCGCAGATCATTGTTAACCGCCATGCTGCCACGCAGGAATTATGGATAGCAGCGAAAAGTGGTGGCTATCATTTTGCCTGTCAGCAAGGACAGTGGCTTTCCGCACGGGATGGCAGTGAATTTTTTGCGATATTGAGTCAGGTTTTATCTGCTGCCTGTGGTGACGAGGTGCATATTCCAGTATTAAATTAATTTCGGCTAAGGGGTGCTTATGTTACACACTTTGATTAAACATGATTTAAAAGCATTACAGGCTTTTGTGGCTATTGTGGAATGTCAGGGTGTGACCGCAGCACAAAAGCGGCTGAATATGTCGCAATCGGCGATTAGCACGCATCTGGCTCATCTTGAGGAAAGTCTGGGTGTGATCCTGTGCCGGCGGGGTCGTTCCGGTTTTGCTTTAACTAAAGCAGGGCATCAGTTATACGAAGCCTGTACCTTATTATTACAGGCAACTAATGAATTTCACCGTGAGGTGCAGAATATTAAATGGCATCGTTCGGTTTTGTCTGGTACGTTGCGCATCGGGCTGGTTGAGCACCTGTCGGCGGATTTCCAGCGTGTTTTCAATCAGGTTATTGCCAGTGCCTATCAGCATTATCCCGAATTACGGCTATCGATAGATATCTGCGCCCCGCAGGATATTGAAATTGCCATAGCCAATAATCAGATGGATCTTGGCATTGGTTATTATTACAGTCTGCTGAAAAATTTACAGTATCAGCTGGTATTTGAAGAACGTGAGTATATCTATTGCCACGCTTCACATCCGGCAGCTAAGATTAAAGATTTAACGCTGAATTTATTGACTGAAGAATATCAGTGGGTAAAGCGCACTTACGCCCGCCAGCAAGAGGGAAATAGTTTGCTGAGCGGTAATACAACCGCAGCGGCTCATAAACAGCAGGCTACACTGTTGTTTATTCTTGCAGGTAGTCATCTTGGTCTTTTATCGGAAGAAGTTGCTGAACCTTATGTGCGCAGCGGTGTACTGGTACCTCTGCTAACCCAGCAGGCAGCCAATATCGTGAACTACTTTGCGCTAACCCGTCCGACTCCAGATCCGCGGGTAAACTGGTTTCTTGGTGAACTCAGTGGTCTATTGCCTTAACGCCTCATACCAGAATAAAGAATTAATTAATTTTCTGGCTGCTTGCACCAATAGTGACTATTTTCAGACAATTCTTAGTCATTTTTTTCTGGATATTTTGAGCAAAAATTTCAACACATCTTATTTCTCACAGCTAAGTGCTCTTTTCCATTAATAATTTTATTGTGTCTTGCTCAAGAATCTGCGATTTTTTCCTTTACAGGCATCATGGATTACTGATGGTTATGGTGCTGCCCAGCAGGTATTTCAAATATATAAATAACTGAAAAAATAATATTTTAATGTAAGTATTGCTGTTAAGTTCAGCTATAACTGATTTTTGGCAGCATAAGGCGTAATAAAGGTATCAATGGTTTTAGCCAGTAGTTTAAATATTGCCTGACGGTAGGCCGGTAAGTGTTGCATCCACACAGCTGCATACTCTACATGCGATTGTGCCCCCCGTAATGCTTTGAAATTTCCTGCACCGCCACTACAGTGTACGCTGCCCTGATGCCGTTCCGCTTCTAAAGAAACTTTTAACATCAGACGACGATACAATCCTTCTTTGCGCGGACGACTGAGATCATATCCAAATAGTGGCGTGCTAAACAGATTATCCCGCCGAACAATGCCGACAAAGGCACTTAACGGTGGTTTGGCGGTAGAATATTCTGTAACCGGATAACCGGCAAAATTATCTGATTGTTGAATCAGAGCTGACTTCTGTACACTTTTTGGGCGATGATCAATCACGGATTTAAGAAAACAAATTAAAATTTGAGATTTTTTAAAAATAGTTGTCTCTTCTCTTGAGAAACATTTTTAATTTTTCCCATATTTTTCCAAGTCACATTCTTAATTCCTAATTGTTTCAAAGTTGAATTAATAAAAACAGATTTAATGCTATTCCCTGCAAAGAAACGGATAAACCATGTAGGGGCCTCAGAAGTAGTTAAAACTGTAGTTGAGTTAATATGATTAATATTACCCTTTATGCCCGTTGGAGTATCAATGTAAGAAAAGTTTTTTTTAAATACTTTATCAATAAAACCTTTTAAGATAGCTGGTAAATCATACCACCAAATAGGAAATATAAAAACGATATCAGATGCATCCGTTATCATTTTTTGATATTTTTCTACTAAAGGATCTGTTGTTTGTCCGGTACTATATAACCTTAATTCTTCGGAAGTGTATATTGGATTAAAGCCGTCTTTATATAAATCAATAATATCGAAATCTTTTCCACTTTCTTTCAAAAGAGATACAATTCTTTCCAAAATAGCATGATTATAGCTCTTTTCATATGGATGAGAATAAATTATTAATGTTTTCATTGTAAAATCTCATTGTTTTTTAAAAATAAATTTGATCCTCGCCAAAAAAGTGAACAAAAGTCGCCTCTATGATATAAACAAAATTTACGGAGCGCAACCCGTAAAACTTGATAAAACCGGTGGCTACTGCTGTTTTAAAAAAAGACAGGCTATAGTCAGGATTGAATTCGGGGAATTTACCACGGTATATCTGATTGTATAAAAACAGGCTTCTTGCAAAATCTTCGTCGCTGAAATCTTCACCCGCCACCCATTCTGTTTGCGCAGCATATTTTCTTGCAAGACTTAAATCTCTTTTAATGTGCGATCGCTGGCGCCATGAGTGGTCGCGGATGTTGTCGGCAATCCATATTTGTCGGGTCGGAACCATCAGAAAGCCACTGTGCCTGAGCTGGTCAATCATTGCGGTATGCAGGGCAGGAGTGAGTGAGCGGATAATGATCGGCAAATGATTCTGTCCCTGTTCTGCTGCCTGTCTTTCCAGTATTTTTACAGCGTCGATGATACCCTGTGCCGAACGCTGAGCGGGATAAAGTGTGGTTGGTAAATACCAGTTTTCCAGAAAAATTCCACTGCCCAGACCACAGCTCTGTAATAAAAATTAAGCCGTATAGGATAAGCTGGTAAACAGCACGCGCAGCAATTTAGTGGTTTCAATTAAACTGAGTTCTGCACGCGATGAAGGGCCATAACTATTCAGCAAGCTGCATATCCAGCTGGTTTGAGCATTATTGCCGGTATTCCAGATAACAGGAATTTCTTCCCCGTCTATAGCGATGCTGGTTACCTTAAATGGTGCATTGTTGACAAAAGTGTCGCCCAGAAGACATAGTTGTCGGGTAAACTCCTGACAGGGAGTAGCTGTATCTGCTGTGTATGGATTTATTAGCATGAATTTAGTGAGTATCAGTAAAATGTAAGCGGGGCTCCATCCCATTCAATATCTACAGTAGTTGCAGCCAGAAAATCAATATGTAATGACATCGCGCGAAACACGATTTCTGCTGTAGGTATAAGCTGGATTAAATACGGCAGCATATCCTGTCTTTGCCACACAGCATCGCGTGCCCGATGATAATCATGCCAGAAAGTCTTTTGGGTAAAAAACCGCCACGTCTGCGGAGTGAACAGCATAACCAGATTATGCATAGCCGGTTGCAGAAGATCCATCTCAAGTTGAGTTGCCGGTAAGCCTGCATCTGCTTGCATGACTGCATGAGCAATAGCTGTTTGTACTGTTTGTGACAATTGTTCCAGAAAGTGAATCCCACTGGTGGCGCGTGGGTTGCATTCAAGCACATATATTCTGCCCGCTGAGTCTTCGATAAAATCAAATCCTACCTGACCATGATAGTGAGTCTGTGCGGCAAAATGCTCAACAAACTGGCGGATTTTTATTTGCTGTACCGGGGCAAAATAAATGCCGGTACCTTGGCCGACACGGTATTTCGGATGGTAGCAGCTATGGGCAACAAGCTGTCCATGCCGGATAATGCTGTAACTGCAATATTCCTGTCCGTCTATATATTGCTGAGCTACCCAAGGTTGTTGAGGATTGGCCTGAAGTTGACTGTATTCAATTGTCTTGGGACAAAGCACAGTACGGGTAGCAAAGCGCGAATAGGCAGGTTTAAACACCCACTGCTTATCAGCCGAAAACTTTTGCTGTTTAAATGCTGTAAACTCAGCCTGATTAGTCAGCAAAATCGTTTCAGGAGCAGTAACCGGCCAGTTTTGCGTCAGCTGCGCAAAAAAGCCTTTGTGATGCAGCTGTGTTAATAACGACATAGCACTGGTAAAGAGCTGGCAGGGGTGAGCCTGCTGAATAAGTGCATCAGCAGAAGCCAGATAAAATACTTCTTCGCAATTAGGAATGACAGTATCAATTTTCTCACGTAGCAGCAATTGTATCAGTTGTTCCAGCCACTGTTTGCTCTGTTGTTTTGGTGGCGGCAGACGGGTATAAGTACATGTATATTTGCTAAAACGGCCTAATGGATAGCCTAAGCTTTCAGCTATATGTACCCGATAGCCCGCCTTGGCCATCATGCGTGCCCATGTCAGACCGGCAGGTGATCTGGCTCCCAGAATAAGAACGTTGTGCATAGCTAAGTATAACGCTTTAAAAAGAAAATATCTGAATAGATGAGTATTGAGTTATTCTAGCTTTTTTCCTCTTTTCAGTCATAATTGGTGTACTTGTTTCGTGCAGTTTATCAAGTAATGAGTTGCATTTTCGGGTGTCTGAACATTGATCTGAATTTCCTGCCCGGGCTTTTCTGGCAAGATGAGCACAGAGCCATTAAAATCAGATATTGGCTTCTGAAAATAAATTGGATCTGTAGTGACAGAATTTGATTTCATCCGCTTGTATCTACAGCGTCAGCAACAAGATAGCGAACTGGTATTAGGCATTGGTGATGATGCGGCTATCATACGACCTCGCAGTGGCTATTATTTACACTTCAGCACCGATATGCTGGTAGGCGGCACACATTTCTTTCCGGATGTTGCACCCGCAGATCTGGCGCATAAAGTACTGGCAGTCAATCTGTCGGATATGGCTGCTATGGGAGCCAGACCGCGCTGGGCTTTACTCAGTGTGGCTTTGCCTGAGCTAAATAAAGATTGGTTAACTGCATTTTGTGATGCCTTGTTTACACTGGCCGCACGTTTTGGTGTCACGCTGATAGGTGGCGATACCACCAAGGGCAACTGGGTTTTCAATGTTAATATTATTGGCGAAACCCCATATCAGCAGGCATTACGGCGCGATGCCGCACAGGCTGGTGATGATATCTGGGTATCTGGTTTGCTTGGACTGGCTGCGGCTGCTCTGGATAGGCACTGGAATAAGGTCACCTTACCGGCAACAGTTTTTGCTCAGTGCGAAGAGAGACGATTGCGTCCGGAACCACGGGTAGCCTTGGGACAGGAGCTATTGTCTCTGGCTCATGCAGCACAGGATATATCCGATGGTCTGGCGCAAGATATCGGTCATATTCTTAAAGCCAGTAAAGTCGGTGCTGAAATTAATGCAGATTTAATTCCTACACTGACAGCATTAGCGCAGCAGCCAGATCTCACTCCGGCTCAGCTCAGACATTGGCTGTTAGCCGGTGGTGACGATTATGAGCTGGTGTTTACTGCTGCACCAGCGCAACGTGAGGCAATCATAGCTGCCGCCGAAAGAGCCCACACCCCCGTAACCCGTATTGGCGTCATTACCACAGGTACTCAATTGCATTTACATGATCATGCAGGTAACGTGATACAACTACAACAACAAGGATTTGATCATTTTGGCTAAACCCGAAACAACTACAACACCAGTTACACCAACATGGCGTTGGCTATGTAAGCGCCCTGTCTGCTGGCTGGGCTTTGGCTTTGGTACCGGGCTGGCGTCGAAAGCCCCCGGTACATTCGGCACACTGCCGGCTATTCCACTGGCGGCTTGCTGGCTGCTGCTGGATTTACCTTTCTGGTACAGCATTGTATTGGCTGTATTGCTGTTTCTAGTAGGTATCTTTATTTGTGACTACACTGAAAAAGCATTAGGCCGGCAAGATTATGGAGGCATTGTCTGGGACGAAATTGCTGCCATGATGCTGATTTTATTCTGTATACCATCAGGCTGGATATGGTGGCTGGCTGCCTTCGCGGTTTTTCGGTTTTTTGACGCAGTGAAACCGTGGCCTATCCGCTGGTTTGACGCACGCGTCCACGGCGGTTTTGGTATTATGCTGGATGATCTGCTTGCAGCTGTGCTCAGCCTGCTGGTGTTATCGCTGGCTGGCTATCTGATTGTTTAACAAGCAGGAGCATTGAAAACAGCTTAAATAACTAAATGTTTAACCAGTAAGCAGTTAAAATAATGAGCGATGGCTAGTATAGTCATAGTCGTTGGTGATAACAGACGCAATATTGATTGGGAAAAGGAAAACAGCATGAATAGTCAGCTTTGGTTATATGTATCAGTTGCTGCAATAATCGGATTGTTGCTTGGACTTGGTCTGATGTGGTTGTTTATGCGTGGCGGTAAACAGCGTCAGCAGTATCAGACAGTGAAAGCCAGTTTTGATAGCTACCGTCAGCAGGTGGATAAACATTTTATTGATACAGCCGGTGCTATAGATGAGTTAAATCACAGTTATCAGAAAGTGTTACGACAGCTGAACAGTGATGCACTGCAATTAATGGAAAAAGCAGCCATTCAAGAGCAGTTGCAGAAACGTGCCAACAAAAGCGTGACTCTGGCATTTATGACACAGTCTGAGAATAAAAATTCACAAACCGATACTGATACATCTGTACCTTATACTGATGTCACCGAAGCAACAGTAATACCAATTAATGGTATGCCGGATCAAGTACCCGATCGCATTGGACCAAATGTCGGGCATACACATGACCAGCTTACTCAGCCCAAACATACAGCACGTGACAATGCAGTAACGACCGCAAGTGAGGATTTACAGCAGAGTAAATCCTGAGCAATACTTCTTTCAGTATTATCCGTAATATCAATATCAGGCTGTAACAGTATAACTGTCACAGCCTGATATTTTTATCTTTTTCAGCGTACAAATACAATATTTGCTGGTCTTTTCAGCCGCTGTTTCAGGAGTTTCGGTAAGAGAGGATGGAAATACCAGTGCTGTTCATCTAGTCGTATACAGCCGGCCTGCGCTTCCAACACTACTTCTGCTGCCGTTACTGCTTCGACCTCAGTAAGCTGTAACTGATGCCATCTACCCCAGTCACAAACCGGCAATAACGGCGCATATTGTAATACCAGCTCATTCTGTTTCTGCGTAGCCGCATCCAGACGACAACTGCCGTCACATAACTGCGCTGCCTGATTGGGACAGGGCTCATTGCGAGCAAGACTCTGAGGAGTGATATCCAGAACTGCCGGACATAAACCATAGCGGCGTGCCCAGTCAGCCAGTGCCCGTTTGGCAGCACGCGGATGCATGAATAATCCATAAGGTGGTTGTGACAGAATACCTTCCTTAAGCGTAATAATTCGTGCCTGTAGCTGATCATGATGGTTTGCCACAAAAGAAACCGTATACCATTTGGCTGGCGGGACTGTTTCATCAGCATAGGGTTGTGCCTGTTGTTGCAGCTGATAATAGCCTTGCAGCCATAGCGCATGTAAAATGCTGTTAGCCGGAATAAAATCAACAGTACCGGTTTGCGGCCATTGCCTTTGCACATTCTTATCCTGTAATAACGTACAGATATCAGTAAATGCCCGTTCCTGTACCATCATTGTGGTTGCCTCTTGCCGTGCTGCCTGCCACAGAATCAAGCCCGGACTATCTGGTAAAGCATATAAATGCTGGCGTAATTCAGGTTTGAGCCATGCGGGTAAATAGCCCGGTTTAATCAGAGCCTGCCATTGTGCCAGCCAGATAGCAGCAGTCTTTTCATATAAACTGCATTGCAGAAATTCTGTCAGTGCCAGTACATCTCCCATTGCACGATGACGTTCGGTAGCTGCAATATTAATCGCAAAACGCTCAATAATGCTATCCAGATTATGTTTAAAGTGCTGAGGATATAACTTACGTGAAAAGGGAACAGTATCCAGAGTTGGTGCGGCAAAGTTAATATGACAGCGTGCAAAGGCATGGCGCAGAAATGTATAATCAAAGCGACTATTATGAGCAACCAGCAGGTGACCACGTAATAAAGGCAGCAGCTCCTTAGCAATATCAGCAAAAGCAGGTGCATTTTGCACCATTTCATTGCTGATACCAGTTAATTGAGTAATAAAATCACTAATCGGCTGTTGCGGATTAAGCAGCCATTGATGACGGCTGATGTGCCCATGATGAAACCGCAGAATAGCAATTTCAGTAATCCGGTCGTGCTCAAAGTGCCCGCCAGTGGTTTCAAGATCAACAATGGCAACAGGCAAAGGCAGCGTAAACAGAACCGCTGCCAGCTCGGCAAATGCAGCGGCGTCATTATTAGCAACAATACTCATGACGCGAACAGAAGACGCAAAAGAATAACCATTTTATACCAAAATGTCTTGCTATACAGTCAATCTGCAACGTCATCAGCATTAAAAAAATCCGAAGTATTTTGTCCGGTAGATTAATACCTGCATTATCTTTTTCTAAAACAATATATTGCTTATTATTGCCATTTTTTAATGATGACTGGTATTGACAGTAATACTAATATTGCCTATACTGCACATCTTTCACGCACCCGTAGCTCAGTTGGATAGAGTATCTGGCTACGAACCAGAGGGTCGGGCGTTCGAATCGCTCCGGGTGCACCAGTAAGACAACGCGCCCATCGTCTAGCGGTTAGGACATCGCCCTTTCACGGCGGTAACCGGGGTTCGATTCCCCGTGGGCGTGCCAATAAAAAAGAAAAAGCCAGTTCATTAGAACTGGCTTTTTCTTATCTCACCGGCTTAGTTTCAGCTCAATAGAAATTTCAAACTGCTATCAGAATTGCATCATGGTAATCCTGTTACCTGAATCTTGCCATTAATATTTAACGTTAACCGTGTTTCTCCCGCAGCAGTATCCTGAACCGGAGCAGAATCTGCCACACGACTTAACAACATCGGCGCAGCATAAGCACCATAATTCTGCGCATCCTGACTACTACCCAGACTCATACTCACCACTTTATAGCCATGTCCGCCCAGTTCATGAGCAATTTGTACTGCGCGTTGCCGAAAACGCGCAATAGCCAGCTGAGTTAGCTTTGCTTCATAATTTTGCAGCGTAGTATCCGCCACCTGATAATTAATCGCTACAATGGCAGCCAGATTCTGTACATCAGCAGCAAACTTGTTCAACGCAGATAAATTCGTGCTTTTGACCTGTATCAGCGCACTGTCCTGCCAGCCATTATCCACCCGTTTATCTTTCAGATAGTCAAATCTGGGTTCAACCGTGCGGGTTAACTGTGTCGTATTAAAATCATCATGCCGGCCGGCCACCGCCAGAACCTGATTCAGGCGAGTAGTAACAGTATGACTGATTTGCTGCCTGTTGGCTCCCTGTTGCTGAATTTTTAACACCAGCACCATCTCATCACGGGCTACAGCCTGCGTAGCCTGTGCACTTAATTCAACTACACCATAATTCAATTCCTCTGCCAGACAACTAAAAGAACTGACAGACAGCAATACAGAAATTACAGATGAAAAAAGACGTATATTCATTGGGTAAACCCTTGTCGCAACCTGATTAAAACAGATTAGCAAAGCATAAGAATGAATACAGCAATTAATTGATAAACAAGAGAAAATATGAAAGATAGAAGGTGGAGAAAAGCTTGAAATGAAGGTGGCGAGCCAAACCCCCGGCACTAGTCACTTTAAGATGGGCTGCTTGCTTCCGCACCTGACCCGTTGTCCTAAATAACCATGCGGGGAGACCCGCCACAGCAGCGCATTATACCTATAGTTGTATTAATTCCCAAATTTTTTCGCAATTTATTGATTAATAAAAAATGTTTTTTAAAAAAATATAATTATTTCAAATGACTAGATGTTGGAGTTAAATACGGATTTTGGTTTTACGTGCGCCATAATTTGGCTGTAGCAAAGCACATTGCGGATGATTGTGGCGGCTAAAGCGGCGCGCACGTCCCGGAATCTGCTGGCAGGGAATAGCAACTTCCTTATTATTCTGTGTTTTACTAGCGTTATTCGGAGTAGGTTTGACTGCACGTTCACGCGCAGCATCACACTCAACCCTGACGGAAGAAGCCTGTGATGCTTTATGTTTAGCCGGAGTCTGCTCCCACCAGCGTGGTTCAAAACCTTCAATCCGCTCAATCAGCAAGTCATTCCCAGTTAATTCCTTAATGGCATTAAATACTTTCTGTTCCTGCTCATCCATCAGTGAAATAGCCACACCTTCAGCACCAGCCCGACCAGTACGGCCAATACGGTGGACATAGTCTTCCGCATTCAGCGGCAATTCATAATTGATTACAAACGGCAGCTCAGCAATATCCAGACCACGTGCAGCCACATCAGTGGCTACCAGCACGCGCAGACTGCCGTCTTTAAACTGCGCCAGTGTTTCCAGCCGCGTCTGTTGTGATTTGTCACCATGAATTGCCTGCGCACTGATACCACGACGGTTTAATTCCCGGTTAACCTGATCAACACTTTGCTTAGTATTACAGAACACAATAACCTGATTCATGTTCAGATCATTAATCAATCGTTGTAATAACGAACGTTTGCGCCCATTATCCAAAGCAATAATATGCTGTTCCACATTGGCGGAAGTCGTATTTTGTGCGGCTACCTGAATTTTTTCCGGATGGTGCATAAAATCCTGAGCCAATCGCTGGATTGCCGGCGCAAAAGTTGCCGAAAACAGCAGAGTTTGACGTTGTGGTGGCAGCATTTGCATGATTTTGCGGATATCATCAATAAAACCCATATCCAGCATACGATCGGCTTCATCCAGAACCACAATTTCCACCTTATTCAGCTGGATATTCTTTTGTTGAATATGGTCAAGTAAACGCCCAACCGTAGCAATGACAATCTCGCAGCCCAGACGTAAATCCTGCTTCTGAGTTTCCATATTCATGCCACCAAACAACACCGTCTGGCGTAAAGACAGATTTCTCAGATAGCCCTGCACATTCTGGTCAATCTGGTCAGCCAGTTCACGTGTTGGCGTCAGCACCAACATGCGCACCGGATGCATGGCCGGTGAAGTGCTGCTATTGGCATAACGTTTCAGCCTTTCCAGACTGGGCAGCATAAAGGCAGCGGTTTTTCCGGTACCAGTTTGCGCAGCTGCAAGTAAATCCATACCTGCCAAAGCCTTTGGAATAGCTGCATGCTGAATTGGTGTAGGTTCCTGATAGCCCTGATCTGTTAGCGCAGAGACAATTTCCTGAGATAACCCCAGATTGGCAAAAGCATTCATATTAGACAACCTCCAGTTGCGGTCTGCAATGACATGCAACTGTTACGAATTCGATAGAATTGATGACTGTTCAAGCGTCAACATTATTAAGAAGAGCACCATAACACTAGATACCAAACATCACGTCATGGCCAAAGCAACAATACAGTCACTTATGTAAGCCAATAGTGTATCATCTTTATCAAGCCGTTATAAACTTGGCTGCTATCTACCTAAAAATTAATAAAAATTCGTAAAACATCATCCTGCTGAAATAATTGCGGTCATCTGCATTCAGCCACAGACGGGCATTTACTCCCGCAATAACAGATAACAAAATTTTAATATTCAAACAGATAGAATAACTGCACATTTGCTAAACACCTGATCAAAGGCTTATGCGATAATTGAATTATTGAAGTCAATTACAGAGTAAGTGAGCACAGCATCATGTCAGATGAAAAAGGTAAAGCATTAGCTGCTGCATTAGCGCAGATAGAAAAAAATTTTGGTAAAGGCTCCATCATGAAAATGGATGGAAGTCATACCGATGAAAATCTTGAAGTAATCTCTACAGGCTCCCTCGGGCTGGACTTGGCTTTAGGTGTGGGTGGTTTACCCCGTGGCCGTATCGTAGAAATTTATGGCCCGGAATCTTCCGGCAAAACCACCTTATGTCTGGAAGCCATTGCCCAATGCCAGAAGGGTGGTGGCGTATGTGCTTTTATCGATGCCGAAAATGCCTTTGATCCCATCTATGCACGCAAACTGGGCGTAAAAGTTGAAGAATTACTGGTATCTCAGCCTGATACCGGAGAACAGGCGCTGGAAATCTGCGATATGCTGGTACGCAGTGGCGGGATAGATATGCTGGTAGTTGATTCAGTGGCTGCACTAGTACCTAAAGCCGAAATTGAAGGCGAAATGGGAGATAGCCACGTGGGCTTACAGGCTCGTCTGATGAGTCAGGCCTTGCGTAAATTGACTGGTAACATCAAAAAAACCAATACACTGGTTATCTTTATTAACCAGATTCGTATGAAAATCGGCGTTATGTTTGGTAGCCCCGAGACTACCACCGGCGGTAATGCCCTTAAATTCTACTCATCTGTACGTCTGGACATTCGCAAGATTGGTCAGATAAAGAAAGGTGATGATGCTCTTGGTAACGAAACCCGCGTCAAGGTTATCAAAAACAAGGTTGCCCCACCATTCAAACAGGCTGAATTTGATATCCTGTACGGCGAAGGCATCAGCTGGGAAGGCGAACTGATTGATATCGGCGTGAAACTGGGAATTGTAGAAAAAGCCGGAGCTTGGTACAGCTACAATGGCAGCAAAATTGGTCAGGGTAAAGACAATGTGCGCCAATGGCTCAAAGACAATCCTGAAATTGCCAATGAAATCAACCTTAAAATTCGCAACAAAGTTGGCATCACCACCCAGATTACCGAAGGGCAGCTGGATGAGACAGACGGCGAAGCACCGGTTGAAGAATAAATTAGCCCAAAAGCTGCCTATATACAGGCAGCTTTTTAAAATTCAGCTACAGCAATCTTTAAATTAACTTAGCTACAACACATCAATAACCATACAAAAATAAATTTTTTTGCTTAACCTGAAATTTCAGCGGTAGAAATGTCTTTCTGTACCAGATACCAGCATAAAAAATATCCATCAAAACACCATAATACAATCCCCAATACTGGCAATTAAATTGCCCTGTTCGGCCACAAATGCGTTTAACTCAGAATTACGCTATGATATAAATCAGAAAAGAGCAGCAGTGCAGAAATTTTCATATTCAAAACAGCGTAACAATACCTAGACAAAGTAGAAAAACATGATTACCCTAGCTGAATACCAGCAGCAAACTGCCAACGGCTATACCCATATCCCCTTAGTACAGGAAGTGCTGGCAGATATGGATACGCCCTTATCGCTTTACCTGAAACTAGCAAATAAACCATTCAGCTACCTGCTTGAGTCCGTAGTCAACGGTGAGCGGTTTGGCCGCTACTCCTTTATTGGCCTGCCCTGTGATACCTATTTAAAAATATCCGCTAAAACCACCGAAGTTTATCAGCAGGCGCAGCTGGTTGAAGTACATCAGGGTAATCCGCTGGAATTTATTCAAGCATTTCAAGCCAGATACAAAACGCCTGCTATTCCAGATTTACCTCGGTTTACCGGTGGGCTGGTTGGTTATTTCGGTTATGAAACCATTTATCATTTCGAGCAGATTGCCCATCGCCTCAAACAGGCAGATAAACCCAACCCCATAGATGTACCAGATATTTTTCTGCTGCTTTCATTGGAATTGGCTGTATTAGATAACTTATCTGGAAAAATCTACCTGATTGTTTATGCTGATACCAGTAAACCAGATGGCTATCAGCAGGCACGCGCACGGCTGGAGGAACTGCGTACCGCATTGCGCCAGAGCGTACAATTGCCGCTGTCACTTGGCAGCAAACAAACCGAACCCGTTGCAGAAACCGGTGAAGAGCAATACAAGAGCTATGTTAAACGAGTACGTGAATACATCCTTAATGGTGATTGTATGCAAGTAGTGCCCAGTCAGCGTCTGAGCATGTCATTTCATGATAATCCACTAAGCCTGTATCGCGCCTTGCGCACGCTGAATCCATCTCCTTATTTATTCTATTACCACTTTGATGACTTTCATGTTGTCGGCTCCTCTCCCGAAATTCTCGTCCGGCGCGAACAAAACAGCGTAACAGTGCGCCCGATAGCCGGCACCCGCCCTCGTGGCCAGACGCCAGAGCAGGATCAGGCATTGGCACAAGAACTGATTAACGATCCTAAAGAAGTGGCCGAGCACATCATGCTAATTGATCTTGGCCGTAATGATGTTGGCCGCGTCAGCAAAATAGGGCAGGTAAAAGTTACCGATAAAATGATTATCGAACGCTATTCCCACGTAATGCATCTGGTATCCAATGTGGCCGGTGAATTACAGGATGGAATGACGAATATCGACGTACTGGCCGCCACTTTTCCGGCCGGTACACTTTCAGGTGCACCTAAAGTACGCGCTTTAGAAATCATAGAAGAGTTGGAACCAAACAAACGTAGCATCTATGGCGGAGCTGTAGGCTACCTGAGTTTTTCCGGAGATATGGATTTATGTATTGCCATTCGTACCGGCGTTATCAGAAATAACACACTATATATACAAAGTGGTGGCGGAATCGTATTTGATTCCGACGAAGAACTGGAATGGCAGGAAACCCAGAATAAAGCCAGAGCGGTTATCAGGGCGGCACATATGGTGCAACAAGGTCTGGATAAATAATAGATAAACTTTTATAGCCCCATAAAACATTCCAGATTTAATACAAATTAGCAAAATTACATCTTTACCTTAACCACATGTTTGCTTGAAGTATTTTTTCGCCAAGGAATTATTTTTTTTCCATACTTGATCTTTAAAAATTTTATTTCATAAAAATTACCATTAAATAAAAATCTATTGTTTTTTAGCTGATCACCCTCTAAAACCAGTACAAATTGTATGGAGATAAACCGGAGTAATCCCATCTGGTTCAGAAAATTTAAGCCAGAAATCAGCATCAAATTTAAACAGGTTCCAGCCACACTTTAATATCTGTGGGCTGTGCATAGTAAGGTGCAGATGTGACCAGCAGTTCTGCACCCGCGCGCACATAATCTGCCACATTTAAAAGCGTAATTCCGCCAGCAGCTGACAGCAAACTGTTAGGTGCCAGTACTTGGCGTTGCATCAATACCCATGCGAATTGTTCCGGCGTAAACTTATCCAGCTGCACAATATCGGCCTGTGCGCTCAGCGCCGCCAATGCTTCATCAACATTATCTGCCTCCACAATAACCTTTTTTTCCGGTGCCGCTCGGCGTAAACGTGTCACCATTGCCTCCCAATTGTCCGGCTCAGCACAAAAACGCCGATGGTTAGCAAACAGCAAAATTGATTCAGCTGTACCAGCCCGATGCAAAATCCCACCACCGTCAATTATCGCAGCAATAGCCAACGATTTAGTGCCGGGAATAGATTTGCGTGTACAGGCAATTTGTACCAGCGGATTAATGGTTTGTGCAGTAGCCACCATCTGCGCCATGTATTGAGCCACACCACCACACCATTCCAGTACATTCTGTGCCACTTTCCAGCCCTGATGCAGATTTTCCATATTACCAACCGCCGTCAACAGTACCGCGCCTGCTGCTACATCATCCCCATCCCTAACATGTGTCACTACTTTCAGTGCCAGCTTCTGCAACAACCTTACTGCAATTGCCACACCACTTACCCGACCAGTCTGACGACGGCAAAATGATATCTGTCCGTTTTGCTGGCCAATACCTAAAGCGCGGGTAGTTAAATCGCCATAGGCAATATCATCCAGTAACAATCTGTCTAGTTCAGCATCAGATAGATAAAACATGCCTATATTTCCCTTGCATAATTAATTTCTCAACCCAAAAATTTCAAATTGGTATAGCCATTTTGTCATAAACCATTAGGCGCCTCAATGAGTTGGAAAAGGATTCAAATATGAATAAATGGCCGAACGCTAATTCTATCCATATTAAAACAGGTTGAAGCTGGTATTGCTGTTAAGGAGCTTTGCTTAAGTCCGGCATAAATAATTAGATATTTTATAAGATTAATTCAATCTGGTTGATTTAATTAATCTTTGTCTTTATTCATTTGTGTTTTAAATATGATTATCACTACGATATTTCAGTATAAAACCAATCATTGACGGTTTTAATTTAGTTATAACTGTTCTACTGGCGAGTTGTTGATAATTAGCGTGCTTATGCCGCTTACTGTATCCATCTTCACTGTGAATCACATATTTAGCGTCAAAAATATAGTTAAAGCAATTTCTAAGCCGCCTGTTGGTTTGATGTATTGATATTATGGTTGATATAGATATGCTATCAACATAATGATGATCACAATTAACACTGGTGAAATAATCGCTAATTACTGCTTTTACTGGCTGCCCTATTATATTTTCTCTGTTTTGCAGTCAAGTGCTAGGGGTAGGTTTGGAATATTTATCAAAAATTTCAATATTCTCATTACTATTAAAATAATTCAGATTACCTTTTTATTCTTATCTTTGGATTCATCATTATTAGTGGGTAAAAGAGGGCGTAAATACTTGTCAGTGATAGCACTTAGTACCAAAATTGCCAAATGATTTCGCAATTTAGGTGGATAATAGAAAGCACAGCGGTTTAAGCCAACGATCGCACTGCTCATGGCAATTGAGATATTGTCTGAGCGGATACTACGGTTTCTTTATGATTTCTTTCAGATGTTGAGATTTTACAATCAACTCAGCAAATATCTGCTTGAGCTTACGATTTTCAATTTCCAGTTCCTTTCAACGTTTGATGTCTGAGGATTCCTTACTCCAGTATATTCCCGCAAAGCCCTTTGATAGAGATACCAGTTTCGGTTTTTTAATATAGATATGAATGGATAAGTGTTACCTATTTCCTGTTTAAATCCTCTGTGAGTTAATGGAAAGCATTTTATATTTTGGAGCTGTACTATTTTAAGAGGTAGTTACAGCTAAATTATTTTTCGCTGCTATTATAAATTTCCTTAGCCAGACTGAATGCTGATCAGGCTTTCGGCCAGCCGACGTAAAAGGCTAGATGAGTAATTATTTCAACGATTTCTGATTGGCTAATACCGTTCTGTTTGCCAATACTTAAATGCGCACTTAATTGCTCGAAATTACCGGCACTGATTAGGGCAGCAATAGTAATCATGCTGCGCTGATGTGCTGGTAATTGCTGCTCTCGTGACCAAACTTCACCAAATAATAGCTCATCATTCAGATGGGCAAATTGTGGGGCAAATTCACCTAATAAATCATGACCTGCTGTCTGCTTTTTCATTGGGTTTTCCTGTGAATAGAATAATTACAGTGCGTTGTAATCGCTGCTGGTAACAGGTTCGAGCCATTCACTTTGTCCTTTGGTAATGGCTATATGACTGAACCAGCTGTCTTTGGTTGCACCATGCCAGTGTTTTACACCAGCATGGATAACCACTACATCGCCCGGATTAAGTAAACGTGCCGGCTTGCCGGCTTCCTGATACCAGCCCTGTCCGGCAGTGGCTAACAGAATCTGATATCCATGCTGGTGTTTGTGCCAGTGGTTGTGGCAGCCAGGTTCAAAAGTTACATTGCTTACGTCAACATCAACATTGCCATCCATAGCAGCCAGATTGCATAAATAACTCTGACCGATAAAATACTGCGCAAAATTACAATTAACCGTACCTTGTGGAAAAATCTGCTTGAATGCTAAGGACATGTATTCGCTCCTGTTGTACTATGCATTACAGTCTAAAACTTCAAGTTCACTTTAACTCAAGTATTATTTTGTTTAGGGTTGAAGCTTGTTGTTTTAAAGTTGAATCATTTGCAGCGAGTATATTCACAAGTAAGGCAGTTGCCGGCTTTGTTTTCGCCGTTTAGCTAATGTTTTCCGATGCATCGGCTAAGGGCGTTGCAAACGTAACAATAATGTTGATAGTGGCTAGGTGTTATCGTACGCCGGTCAGGCAAACTTGGTGTTGTTACGGGAATACTGTATGTCACAGGCAGTTGTTCGGCGATTTTTCTCAGCTCTCCAGACAGCCTGCTGCAATATCGATGAAATCTGTGGGTGGTTGTTTACTTATATTTTCTGTACTTCGGGTTGGCTGCCAGCTGCTATGTTTGCGGTATTTTCTTTAATATGGAAAAGGTTTTTCTGTTTATTTGGGCTTTGTTTTGTACATGACTAATATTTCTACATCAGGCAAAATGCTTAGTATTCGCGCTTTTGCCGATATTTTTGGTTTAACGCCAGCTACGGTACGCTATTATGAAAGTCTGGGGTTCATTGCACCGCAGCGAACGTCGGGTCAGCGTCGCTATTTTACGCAAAAGGACGTTGATTGGATGCGTTTTGTGTTACATCTGAAAAATACTGGTATGAGTATGGTTCAGCTTCAGCAGTATGTATTACTGCGCAGTCAGGGCGACGCGACAATTGGGCAGCGTCTGGAATTGCTGTTGCAGACGCGTGCGGCTTTTTTGCAGCAGCAGGCGCAGTTGGAACAGCATGTGCAGATTCTGAATGATAAGATTGACTGGTATCAGCAGCGTCAGCAAGGGACGCTGTCTGATCAAGTAAGCTTTGCTGAATATCTGAGCAGTATCGGGCATCATGCTTGAATTATTACGGGTGTAATTCGTAAAAAATATCATATTATTATGTGGATAAATATGTTTATTCACTACGGTGATATCTGGCCGGAAGTGGAAGAAGAATAGCTTATATATTATCTTTTATTGCATTGTAGTCTGGGCGAATACTACTTGTTTGAGGATAAACAGCATTTTTTGCCTATACCGGATAATGTCCATTAATTATTATGGCATGAGATGAAGGCAGCTGGTTGTCATAGTTCGCTGTATGACGGATTTTGTATATGTGACTTATCTGGCCGATATTGCGGTGGATGGTTATTATCAGCAACAGGATATTGGCAAGTAGTTAATTAGGAAAATTCAGAAAAAAACTGATTATTATGCCAATGTAATATAAATTGCTGCGTCGCAAGTAGTCGATTATTACGGCCGTATTGGTTTTACTGCTTATCTGTCAGCTTGGATTTTAAATGAACCAGTGTGACGGCAGATTATCTGGTGTTTATTTGTTTTCGGCTTTGGTGCAGCTGCTTAGGTTGTCGTGGCGGCAAGACAGGTATGAGCTGGCCAAATCGGCACAGCAGCCGCAACAGGTGGCTACGCCAAGCTGTGCCTGTAAGTCGGTAAGGCTGGAAGCGCCGGCGGCAACGGTTTCTTTTATCTGGCGATCGGTGATGGCATTGCACAGACAAACATACATGGTTTTTCCTTTGTGGGTATGGTTTGTTTTTGCGAATGAAGATGATAATAGATTTCATTATTGTTATCAAGTGGGGTATTGCTATGGGGAGTACGGTAAGAATAGTTGTTTGGATAAGAATAAAGCCGACTGGTAAGGTCGGCTTTATGGTTTCATGTGCTGGATTTAATCTTCCGGGGCATCCAGTACATCTACTTCGGTGTTGCTGTTTTCTTCCGGCTCGGCAATGCGCTCCAGACTCACCAGTTTTTCGCCCTCATCAAGATTGATGAGTTTTACGCCGGCCGCGGCACGGCCGGTAGAACGTATCTGATCGACTTTGGTGCGAATCAGTACGCCACCGCTGGTAATCAGCATGAGGTCGTCGCTATCGGCTACGAGGGTGGCGGCCACGAGGTCACCGTTGCGTTCACCGGTATCAATGGCAATTACACCCTGAGTACCACGGCCGGAACGGCGGTAGTCGTCAACGGCGGTACGTTTGCCAAAGCCGTTGGCTGTGGCGGTGAGTACCAGTTTGTTGCTGTCTTCTTCGGCATCGTATGCCAGCAGGCTGATAACTTGATTGTTTTCGGCCAGTTTCATGCCGCGAACGCCACGAGCACTGCGCCCCATCGCACGAACGTTGTCTTCGCTGAAGCGGACAGCTTTACCGCCATTGGAAAACAGCATGATGTCGTGTTTGCCGGCGGTTTTGACGGCACCAATCAGGTGGTCGCCTTCGTCCAGTCCGAGGGCGATGATGCCGGCGCTACGTGGACGGGAGAAGTCGAGCAGTGAGGTTTTTTTGACGATGCCCTGTTCGGTACACATGAAGACGTATTCGTTTTCGCTGAATTCGCGTACTGGCAGGATGGTGTTGATTTTTTCACCCTCTTCGAGCTGTATCAGGTTGTTAACCGGCCGGCCACGGCTGTTGCGGCCGCCTTCGGGCAGTTTGTATACTTTTATCCAGTGACATTTGCCCAGACTGGTGAAGCACAGCAGGTAGTCATGGGTGTTGGCGATAAACAGGGTTTCGATGAAGTCTTCGTCTTTGGTGGCGGTGGCCTGTTTGCCACGGCCGCCACGCCGTTGTGCCTGATAGTCGTCTACCTGCTGGGTTTTGATGTAGCCGCCATGTGTGAGGGTAACAACCATGTCGCGCTTGGGTATCAGGTCTTCGTCGGCAATGTCGCCACCAAAGGCATTGATTTCGCTGCGACGTTCATCACCAAACTGTTCCTGAGTGGCAGTCAGTTCATCATGGATAATCTGGTTGATGCGCACTGGATTGGCGAGAATGTCGAGCAGGTCGAGAATAATATCGAGGACGCTTTTGTATTCATCAACGATTTTATCCTGTTCCAGACCGGTAAGGCGTTGCAGGCGCATGTCGAGGATGGCCTGTGCCTGTGCATCGGAGAGGAAGTAGTCGTTGCCAAGCAATCCGGTATTTTCGGGTAAATCCTGTGGTTTAACCAGTTGTGCATCGATGTCGCTGCGGGCAAGCATCTGAGCAACCAGACCTGAGCGCCACGGACGTGAGGTTAAGGCAGCCTTGGCTTCAGGTGGGGTTGCGGAAGCTTTAATCAGGGTGATGATTTCGTCAAGGTTGGACAGGGCTACGGCCAGACCTTCAAGTACGTGGCCACGTTCGCGTGCTTTGCGCAAGGCAAACATGGTGCGCCGGGTAACGACTTCGCGGCGGTGACGCAAAAATTCGTTCAGTATCTGTTTCAGATTGAGCAGACGTGGCTGGCCGTCTACCAGTGCCACCATGTTGATACCGAAGCTGTCTTGCAGCTGTGTTAGTTTATAGAGTTGGTTGAGTACGACTTCGGCATTTTCGTTGCGTTTAAGTTCGATAACGACGCGCATGCCGGATTTGTCTGATTCGTCGCGCAGGTCGGAAATACCTTCGATAACTTTGTTGTGTACCAGCTCTCCGATTTTTTCAACCAGTCTGGCTTTGTTTACCTGATACGGGATTTCATCAATGATGATGGCTTCGCGGTCGTCGTGTTTGCCGATTGGTTCGATGTGGGTTTTGCCACGCATGATGACGCGACCGCGGCCGGTACGGTAGCCTTCGCGCACGCCGGAAAGGCCATAGATGATGCCGCCGGTAGGAAAATCAGGTGCCGGAATCAGGTCGATGAGTTCGTCGATGCTGAGGTTTTCGTTGGCCAGTAGGGCTTTGGCGCCGCCAAGCACTTCTTTGATGTTGTGTGGCGGTATGTTGGTAGCCATGCCGACGGCGATACCGGATGAGCCGTTAACGAGCAGTGCCGGAATCCGGGTAGGCAGTACGGCTGGTTCGCTTTCGTTGCCGTCGTAGTTGGGAATGAAGTCGACGGTTTCCTGATCGATATCGGCCAGTAATTCGTGCGCAATTTTGGCCATGCGGATTTCGGTATAACGCATGGCTGCGGCGCTGTCGCCATCGACGGAACCAAAATTACCCTGTCCGTCTACCAGCATGTAGCGCATGGAGAAGTCTTGTGCCATGCGTACGATGGTGTCGTAAACGGCGGTGTCGCCGTGCGGGTGGTATTTACCGATAACATCGCCGACAATACGTGCCGATTTTTTGTAGGCACGATTCCAGTCGTTATTCAATTCGTGCATGGCGTACAGTACGCGGCGATGAACTGGTTTCAGGCCATCGCGCACATCGGGAAGGGCGCGTCCCACGATAACGCTCATGGCGTAATCTAGGTAGGAACGGCGCATTTCTTCTTCGAGAGATACTGTTATGGTTTCTTTGGCAAAAAGTGCATCAGACATAATGGCTTTACTACTTTGGAGAGCATGGTTTATTTTACCATAGCAGTCATGGGTTTCTGACTATTTTTCGTTGTGAGGATGATTTGATGTAAAAAACCTTGTTGTTAAAGGAGTTAAAAATATGCTCACAATATCTGTGGATAAATCTGTGGAAAATGAAAGCTGTGCTTGGATAATTGCCTGTAAATCAAGACTTGTAAGTGGTTGCCTAAAAAATAACCCTGAAAATTAAATCTTTTAAAAACATATATTTAAAAATATATAAGACTGTGATGAGCCTGTTCCATTTTTTTATGTGTTTGGGGGTAATCAGTTTAATTCATGTGGATAAAATCAGTTTGTCAAGTCTGTTTTGCTCTTGACAGGATGATGATTGGTCATGGTAATGCGTTAAGTTATGCTGTTGGTAAGGAAATTTTATGCAATCTCTGAATTTGCCTGTGTGTGCACCGCCGGCTGATTTTGCAAATGAGGCATGGGTATTTGTTCGGGTCATTGATAATTTTGGTGATGTGGGTGTGGGCTGGCGCTTAAGCTGTCTGCTGGCGGAATTCTTATGCCTGCGGGTGCGTTTGTGGATTGATGATGTGGGTGCGCTGGATAGGTTGGTACCAGAACGCGCAGTCTATCAGGCGCAGATTGTGGTGGAAGTGTGGCAGGATGATGAGGCTGTGGTGCAACGGCAACTGGCCGATGTTACTGATCCGGTGCTGGTGATAGAGACATTTGGTTGCGATTTACCGCCAGCGGTGCTGGCACGGATGGCTGAATGCCGACCTCTGTGGCTGAACTGGGAGTATCTGACGGCAGAAGACTGGGCGGTGGATTTACATGCTATGCCATCGTTGCAGGCCAATGGCTTGGCTAAGTATTTCTGGTTTATGGGTATTGATGCGGCCAGTGGTGGTTTGTTGCGTGAAGCTGATTATGTGGCTGAGCGAGCTGCATTTTTGCAGCAGCCGGAGCTACAGCAGGCATTCAGGCAGCAGTATGGTTTGCCGTTACGGCATAATGGTCGGTTGTGGCTGGTGTTTGCCTATGCTGCGGTGTGCTGGCCACAATGGATGCTGATGTGGCAGCAGGCTGATACGCCGATAACGCTATGGCTGGCCGGCGGGCAGGTGATAGACAGTTTGCGCGCTCAACAGGTAATCGCTCCAGATGCTTTGCAACAGGACGGGGATGTTCTGGTGCTGGATAAGCTGACGCTGGTGCGCATTCCGTTTGTGCCACAGGCAGCATTTGACCGCCTGCTGTGGCTGGCTGATGCGGCAATTGTGCGCGGTGAGGATAGTTTTGTGCGCGCATTATGGGCCGGGTTGCCGTTTTTCTGGCATATTTACCGGCAGGATGATGAAGTCCATATCCACAAGTTGCATGCATTCTGGAACAGGGCTACGGCAGGCTGGCCTGTCGGATTGCGCGAGGCTTTTATGACGTTGTCGGATGATTTGAACGGCACAGGCAGTCTGGACGGAGCAGGGCGTGTAAGGGCGTGGCAGAATTTGTGTGCGAGCTGGCAAATTTGGGTAAAATTGGCCGCAGTATGGTCTGAAATGCTGCATGTACAGGACAGTGCGCTGGAAAAACTAGCCAGATTTAGCCATCTTCCGCTAAAATAATATACTTAATTATTTGCTGAACTTTATTGGGAAATTAGATTAAAGATGAAAACCGCACAAGAATTGCGCCCGGGTAATGTATTTATGGTGGGCAATGATCCAATGGTGGTGCAGAAATCCGAATACAATAAATCCGGTCGTAATGCTGCCGTGGTGAAAATGAAACTGAAAAATCTGCTGACTGGTGCTGCTACGGAAACAGTGTATAAAGCTGATGAGAAGTTTGATGTGGTAGTACTGGATCGCAAGCAGTGCACTTACAGTTATTTTGCTGACCCGATGTATGTTTTCATGGATGATGAATTCAATCAGTATGAAGTGGAAGCTGAGAACATTGGCGATGCCATCAAGTTTATTGTGGATGGCATGGAAGAAAAATGTGAAGTGACTTTCTATGATGGCCGTGCTATTTCTGTGGAATTGCCTACCATTATCGTACGCGAGGTGGAATACACTGAGCCGGCGGTGAAAGGTGATACTTCTGGTAAGGTAATGAAGAATGCCCGTCTGGTAGGTGGTGCCGAGATTCAGGTAGCTGCTTATATTGAAAATGGCGATAAAGTGGAAATTGATTCGCGTACTTTTGAGTTCCGTAAACGCGCTTAACTGATTTTCTTGCTGGCAGGCTGTCTGAAGAATTTCAGGCAGCCTGTTTTGTTGTGATATATGCGGCATCATGCTGCCTGATGATTATGACGGCTTGCCGTCTTTTATTGTTTGTATTATTTGAGTTTGTAGGTGTGAAAAATGTTGTTTGAACTGAATCAGCATGGCCGGGGCGAGTTGCTGGTCGAATGCCGCAGATTATTGCGGCTGGCGTTACCGATTCTTATCGCACAGGCAGCGCAGGTAGGTGTGGGTGTGGTAGATACGGTGATGGCTGGTCACGCCAGTGCCAACGATCTGGCTGGGGTGGCTTTGGGTTCGAATGTATTTATTACGCTATATATTACTTTTCTGGGCGTAATGACAGCATTGCAGCCGATACTGGCACAGTTGTATGGTGCCGGAAAAACCACGGAAATTGGCGAACAGGGGCGGCAGGGGCTGTGGTTCGGGCTGTTTCTGGGGGTGCTGGGTATGCTGCTGTTGTGGGCGCTGATTGCGCCGATGCAGCGCTGGCTGAATATGGGTACGTATGTAAATGGTGTGTTTGGCGAGTTTGTGTTCTTTATTGCGCTGGGTATGCCGGCAGCGATGATTCATCGGGCTTTTTATGCCTTTGCTTCGTCTTTAAACCGCCCAAAACCGATTATGGTGGTGAGCCTGATTGCGCTGTTGCTGAATATTCCGCTGAATTATGTTTTTGTTTATGGTAAGTATGGTATGCCGGAGCTGGGCGGGGCGGGCTGCGGTCTGGCTTCGGCTATTTGTTTCTGGTTTAATGCGATTGTGTTGGGTATCTATGTGGTGCGCCAACGTTTTTTCGCTCCATTTGCGCTGTTTGCCCGCTTTGACTGGCCAGACTGGCGTTTGCAGGGTTCTCTGTTGCGGCTGGGTATTCCGATTGGAATGTCGTTTTTCCTTGAGGTGAGTCTGTTTACTTTTATTAGTTTACTGATTGCGCGCTTTGGGGTAACTCAGGTAGCTGCGCAGCAGGTGGTAATCAGTATTACTTCTCTGATTTATATGTTGCCGCAAAGTGTGGGTATTGCGCTGGCTGTGTGTGTCGGGCAGGCTGTAGGCGCGCGTAAATGGCAGCGTGCCCGCTTTGTTTCGGGTGTGGGGCTGAGCATGGGGCTTTTGGGCGCCTGTTTCACCGGGGTGATGCTGTTGTTGTTCCGGCATTTCTGGGTGAGTCTGTATACTGCTGATCAGGAAGTAATCCTGCTGGGCGGGACACTGCTGATTTTTGCGGCGGTTTTCCAGTTATCGGATGCCACACAGACAATTGCTTCTTATGCTCTGCGCGGCTACAAGCTGACTAAGATTCCGATGGTGATTCACGCATTCAGCTTCTGGGGGCTGGGGCTGGGCTTTGGCTGTCTGTTTGGTTTGTATTTCGGTATGGCGCTGTATGGTTTCTGGCTATCGCTGGTACTGGCATTAACGGGTGCGGCTGTGGCACTGGTATGGTATCTGCACTGGCAAAGTGAAAAATTTGCGCTGGCACATGCGGAAAAAGAATGATGATGGATGTGATTGAACATGCAGATTTACAGCCCTTAAATACTTTTGCGTTGCCGGTACGGGCACGCTGGCTGGTAACGCTAAATGATGCTGCTCAGCTGCCGGACATTATGGCATTGCCCCAATTTGACCGGCAAAGTGTGCTATGGCTGGGCGGTGGGAGTAATATCCTGTTTTGTGCGGATTATCCAGCGCTGGTGGTTCGTGTTGCCAACCGAGGTATCCGGCTGATAGCAGATGATGGTGAGCGGGTGCTGGTAGAAGCTGCTGCGGGTGAAAACTGGCATGAATTTGTGCAGTATACGCTGGCACAGGGCTGGAATGATCTGGAAAATCTCAGTCTGATTCCCGGTACAGTGGGTGCTGCGCCCGTACAGAATATTGGTGCTTATGGTGTTGAAGTACAATCCTGTATTGAGGCGGTGCAGTGTTTTGACCTTGAAGCACGGCAACTGCGCTGGCTTAGCTGCGCTGATTGCTGTTTTGCCTATCGTGACAGTATTTTCAAACACGGTGAACCGGGACGTTATGTTATTGTAGCGGTACGGTTTCGGCTGTCACGCTGTTTTACGCCACAGTTGCATTATGGTGATCTGGCGCAGGTAGTAACAGAACAGGCTCAGGGACAGACGCTAACGGCCAGTATGGTGGCACAGGCTGTATGCCGTATCCGGCAGCAGAAGCTGCCTGATCCGCGTGTGCTGGGCAGTGCCGGCAGTTTCTTTAAAAATCCTGTTGTGCCGGCTGCGCTGGCGACTTCTTTATTAGACTGCTATCCGGCTTTACCGCATTATCCGCAGCCTGATGGACGGGTGAAGCTGGCTGCCGGCTGGCTGATTGATCAGTGTGGTCTGAAAGGTTATCAGCTTGGTGGTGCCGCGGTGCATGAACGGCAGGCTTTGGTTCTGGTAAACAGGGGTCAGGCCAGTGCCGCAGATGTGGTTGCGCTGGCTAAACACGTTCAGGACTGTGTGGCACAACGTTTTCAGGTGCAGCTGGAACCAGAACCGGTATGGCTGCCATGAGCACGGGGATGTATGGCGAGTTGTTGAAGGTGCCATATGTATGTTTTGCGCGATGATACACTACATAATCTGAAAGAAATTAATATGGTGAAAGAGTCACGCCCTAATACTTATAATCGTATTATTGATGCCAGCCTGAAGCTCTTTAATGAGGAGGGTGAACGTAACATCAGTACCAATCACATTGCTGCTTATCTGGGTATCAGTCCGGGCAATCTGTATTATCACTTTCGTAATAAAGATGAAATTATCATGCAGCTGTTCAAGCGCTACAGTGAGGAGCTGTTGTGCTATCTGCAACAGGTTAAACCGCCACAGGATACGGATGCTATCAAGAATTATATGCTGGGTGTTTATGATGTGTTGTGGAATTACCGTTTTTTGTTCAGTGATTTAAATGCGATGTTGTCGCGCAGTGCTGATTTGCTGGGCGAACACAATAATTTCACCCGGGTACAAGTGTCGCCAATGCTGCAAAATCTGTTGCAGCAGCTAACCGATACGGGGTTTATTCTGACAGATGAAGTTGCCCGCAAGGAAATGGCGGTTAATATCTGGCTGATTACCAAATATTGGTGCGATTATGACAGCACTTTGTATGCAAGCAAGCTGACGGAAACATCGAAATTCCGCGGGACGCACCAGACGCTTACGTTATTACGCCCCTATGTTGCTCCTGCTTACCGTGAAGAGTTTAATCGTATGATGGCTGATTTAAGTAATCAGGTGTAAATGTTAAAGCGAATCTCATTCGGGCAGTGGAGGTTTATTCTGGTGGGTTGATGCTGAAAGTTTATATCAGGGCGGTAATTTGTCAATCTAATCATGCTGTTAGCCGCCCTATATGTTTGGAAAATAAGTGCTGCTGGCTTTTGCAATTTAGTCTTTCTCTTAATTCACTAAAGTTGTAGGAGTTAGGCTGGCTTATTCAATATAAAAAGCGCAGGCTTGTAAAAGAATAAATTCTGGTCAAGATTAATAATATATTATTGTGTTTTCTATGCCAATGATAAGCAAGGTAGTCATTTTGATGCATTAAAATAGGTGCAATCAAAATGTGCTAAATCATTAATATAGAAGAGGTGTTGTTATGATGTCTTTGGCTTCTTCTATAGAATCATTCAGCAGTAATATTATGCTTTTGTCCTTATTTTAATTAATTTTATTTGGGGAAATAAAAAGCACGACAAAATTTATTAGCATATTGTTTGGTTAATTAATTAAATATTGTCTTGTTGATGTTGAAGTAGGTCTGCTTGGGGTGATTGTAGTGCTGAATTTGATGTTATGTTCTATTGTGATATTAATGGAATCAATTAATTAATTGATAAAAGCTTTTTATTCATGAATAAAACATGGTTGGTTGCTTAGTTTATTTTCCTGAACAAATGAATAAATATCTACATTGAGCCTTATTCATGCATTGTTTTAGCATGATTTTCCAGTCTGCATAAAAGATATCAGTATGGTTTGTAATAAACACTTCCATTATATGTTGATAAAATCGAATACAATTCTGAATCTTCATAAGATTGTATAAAGTATGCTGGATTAGGCTAGTAGTGTTTTCAGTAAAATGCCCATGAAAAATCAAGTTTTAGGAAGAGATTGCAGCTTTTGCTGTTGCTGTACAAGATCAGGCAGGAATGATGCGGCTGGCTCCCATTTTGATACTTTCGAAGCGACCGGGGGCAAGTTGTTGCTGCGCACAGGCTGAGGCCAGCAGTTGTGGCGGTTCATCCAGTGGTTCATCGGTTAGTTCAAAAGCGCCCCAGTGGATACCAATGGCCTGCCGGCATTGCAGCATTTTAAAAATAGTTACTGCCTGCTGTGGGTCGATATGCTGATTGTGCATAAACCAGCGCGGTGCATAGGCACCTATCTGGATGGCGGCCATGTCTATGGGTGCAAAATGTTCAGCTATCTGCCGGAACATTATTTCGCTGAATCCGGTGTCGCCACTGAAATAAGTGCTGCTGCCCTGAGTGGTTTGCATGATCCAGCCACACCACAGACTATGATTACGGTCGATGATACCGCGCTGACTCCAGTGATGTGCCGGTACGGCATGAAACTGAATATTTTTGATGCTTACCTGTTCCCACCAGTCCAGTTCAACTATGTTATTAATGCCCAGTTTTTGTAGAATATTTTTCAGGCCTAATGGCACAACGGCTGTGATGGCCGGAAAACGGGCAGCCAGCTGGCGGATACTGGTTTTGTCCAGATGATCGTAATGGTTGTGTGATAAGACGATAACATCAATGGGAGGAAGCTGGGCGATGCTGGCTGCTGGCTGGGTACGGCGTTTCGGACCGGCAAAGGTGACAGGTGATACTCGCTGTGAGAATACCGGGTCGGTAATAATCATGCAGTTTTGTAAACGCAGCAGCAGTGTGGCATGACTAATCCACCACAGGCGGTTGCCACTGAGGGTAAAGTCTGGTGTCTGATACCAGTTGCGGGCAAAAAGCTCATAGCCGTGTTGCGGTGGTTTGGGCAGGTGCTGGCGGTGTCTTTCCCAGCTCCAGCGCCAGACTTCAAGCTGCTTGATGACGGTTGGCTCCAGATTGCGGAAGCCATAGGGGGTGTGATGGGCTTTCGCCGGATTGTAGTATGGGTTTTTTCTTTTAAATAGCATTATCAGTTATCTTTAGTTGATACGATTAGGGGCGTGATGGATTGCTATCGCAGGGTGTGGGTTTTTGAGGAAGCTTTCGATCGGTTTGCTGCTATGGTATCTGTATTTTAGCTTAATTTCAGCACATCAGAATGCTTACTGCATTGTTGTGGTTCAGTGTCGCAGTTTTTGCTATCAAAACGGTGGCTGTATTGGGTGGTTTGCGTCAGTATTCTGATGCAGAAATGATGTTTGTACGATATGGGGTTATTCGAGTAGGGGTATTGATTGTCGGCTTTTTTAGTCAATGTTAATATGCGGTTTTATTTTTTGCCAGATGCTTGTTTTTATAGTTGAGGGGATATCTCTATGAGGAAACTTTTACTGGTTGTTTTGTGTTTGTTTTTGGCAAGTTGTGTGCTGCCGGTTAAGCCGGAAGACAAGTTTAAAACCGGTGACTATATCGGTGGGGTGAAAATTCTGGCTACTAATTTTAATGCGAAAAGCCAGAAGCTCAAGCAACAGAATAAACCATGGAAAGACAAGGATATTCTGTATTTGCAGGCTACAGTTGGCAGCCTGACCGAAATGGCACAGAAAAATATTCAGCAGGCGGCTGCTACGGATTATGATACGCGGATTAAGAATTATCAGTTGTTGCTGGCGCTGAAAACTGAGCTGGAAGATAAAAGCTACAGTTCTTATATAGAGCAATATTTAAGTTTGTATACGGTAGACGGGCTGAAAGAATCTCTGGCGATACAGTTTTACCAGCAGGCCAGTGCTATTGTGGCGACTAATAGTCATGATTATCTGCGCAAGGCCAAGTTGTATCGTCAGGGCTATGAATATTTTAATTATAAAGATATCCATAAGCGCGCTGAGGATAATCAGAAGCTGTATTATAAAACTGCTGCACAGGAATTTTATGCTGATGCGCAGGCGGATGTGAAAGAGCGCAATTATAAGCAGGCAGCAGAAAATTTTCGTAAGGCGCATGAGGTTTATCTGCCTTTAGGTAAATATAAGGATAGTGCTAAGCTGGCTGATATCTATGAAAAAAAATGGCGCACTATTGAGGCAGAAAACCAGTATCAGCGGGCGCAGGCTATTGTGCGTAAAGCAAAACATTTGAGTGAGTACCGTGAGGCAGCCAGTTTGTTCAGTGCGGCCAGTGAGGTATACAGTCCTTATGGTAATTCATATAAAAATGCAACTAAACTGGCTGATGTTTATGCACGTAAGGGGCAGGTACAGATCTTTGTCCGCGGCAATAGCTATCTGGCTGACCATATCCGCTCTGCGCTGCAAAAAAATTATGTGAGTTTTGTCAGCAGTGCCGGTGCGGCTAATCTGGTGATTGATGTGAGTATGAGTCATGGGCAATTTCAGCAGTATAAGGAGAATATTGAAACCCATGACAAGCATGAAAATCTAAGGGTGGGCACGAAGCAGGTGGCTGATGATAATGGCAATATGGTGGATCAGCCTGTTTATGAGGATTTTTATTTTAAACAGTATAGTGTGAAGACGGTTAATGAGGCAGAAATGGTGGCGGAAGTGCATTCCAGCGGGCTGTATGATTTAAACCGTAGCTATAGTGCAAAAAGTACTTCATCGCAGACTTATTACTGGTTTGATGGCCATGTGCCAAGAAAATATACAGCTTTTACTGAAGGTAAACTGCTTGGCCGTGAAGAGCAGTTTGGTCAGGCGCGTGAAAATCTGTGGTCTCAAATGCGGGGCGATTTTTATGAGATGAGTAGGGCGCTGGCTAATCTGTAGCGCGGGGATGACGGCCACCTTTAGATTGGCAGATGTTTGTCTACACAGCTTACCAGATGATGGTGTGTATTGAGGTCTGAGTTAGACAGGGTTTTGGTTGGTGATAATTTTGATAGTGATAGCCTCTGAAGTCTGGTGTTACCGTTTTTTATACAGAATTTTTAAGTCAGTATACGCTAATCGGGCACAAGAAATTTCTGGTGCGCTGGTTTTACCGGCAGGTTAATTCTCATTGTGGGCACTAATGGGGAAGTTGCTGTACAAGACTAAATGATGCGGTTAAGTTTTTGGAATTTACTTATGCCGCATTCTGGTTAGAAAACGTTGGTGTGCTAATTTTTAGGGTGTATTTTGAATTGAATCGTGAACTTAGATTGGCTATGTAAGCAATCTAAGTTCTTTTAGGTATCAGCCTACTATGTTTAATAGTCTGAGACGATAATCAGCTTAATGAGCGATTATGTGGTTACTTTAATTATTGCTATACATATAAACAGGTTCATTCTGCCATGTGCCAATATAGTAACGATTGTTATGAAAAGCTAATACAACGGCACCGGGCGAAGATGAAACTATTGTGCTTACGGTTTTTGTTTTTACATCAATTTTTCGTATTTTTAAATCCAGCGCAATAATTTCCCCACTTGATCGATTAGTAATAAGTAATTTTCCTGAGTTAGAAAAAGCAATACCTGTTGGTGTGTGGTAGCCATCTGAAATTTTTGAGACTTTCCGTTAGTGGCTATTTTTAAAATATCATTATCATGATATGAGGAGATGCAGATATTATCATCAGCATCGATCGCAATGCCGGCAGGAGCAGAAATATCTGTGTAGACGGTTTCATGCTCACCACTGGCTTTAATCTTAGTAACCGAGTCGCCAGACCAATTGATGACATGCACTGCGCCTGTACTCTCAAATGCAATTCCAGTGGAGCTTTAAAAAAGTGCCCACTGTTTTTAATCGGCTTGCCCTATCTGCGGACGCTTTCGAAGAATTTTCTCTGGTCGTTAATTTGTCCATAGCAACTTTTCCATATAAATATAAAGAACATAAGATGAGAAAAGTAAATGCAATAGGATATAAAAAGTTTTTTTTCATTATTTGAGTATTTGACTAACAGCTACATTAATATTGCCCTGATTTTATGTCATTAGGGTTGGTTGAGGTGTTATTGATGTTCAGCGTAATTCAGGGGTGATCTTGCTGCTAGAGTGTACACAGAAACTGGAAAATGCTGAAATACTAAATTAGTGATACAGAATAGATATCAAGGGTAGGCTGTTAGCCCGGTTAAGAAAGTTGATCTATCTATGTATTCTGTTTATATGGCTGTTGTTATTGCCAGCTTGTTTTGCGGATTTGGATGATGGCTGTTTTTTAGTTTGGCTTGCTATCTGTGCGGATGAAATGACAAAAAATTGCTTGGGTTGTCATGCATATCTGATATCTGATTCAGGTAATGGGTGATTGGGTAAGTTAAATCAGAACTGGAATGGTGGTGGTAAGTGGATATATCCGGCTGACTAATGTTTTTTCATGCAAAAGTTGATGTAGTTTGTGATATGGTGAAACGAAGTAAATTATAATCGTTAGGGATAAAGTAAGTGCAGCGGTTGCTGCTGGTGTTATTTAGACGAAAGGGATAGTTATGTCGCAATTTTTGCTGGTGCCAACCGGCGCTCAAACAGGTCTGACCGCGGTAGGTTTGGGCGTAGCACAGGCTTTTGTGCAGGCCGGACATGTGCCGCTGTATTTCAAACCAGTTGTTGCGGATGTGGCTGCGGATAATACATCTGCGTTGGTGCAAACTGTATTACAGCAAAATTTACCTGCGCCACAGTCTCTGGCCAGTCTGGATGAGCGTGTGTATCAGGGGCAGGCAGATGATGTAGTAGAAGAGTTTGTTGCTGCTTTTTATCAGATGGCAGAAGCGAAACACGATGTGGTGGTGGTTGAAGGGGCTGTGCCTGAAGCCGGCCGAACTTACTTGCCAGCACAAAATGTGAAGATTGCGGCTGCATTAAATGCACGGGTAATTCTGGTGGCCGCAGTAGCGGAACAGACGCCGGCAGCGGTGGCTGCCCAGCTGCAATTGGCTATGCATGATTATGCATATGGGCATACTGAAATCAGTGGTTTTATTTTAACTGCTGATGCTCAGCATACACCGGCAGCCGGTTTTGCCGCTGAAGTGCAGGCTGCACTGGCTGCACACGGCAAAAAGCTTCAATGTATCGGTGTGGTTACGGCTATATCCGCTGGTGTGGATGTGGCTCAGGCTCAAGATGTAGCCAAGGCTGTGGCTGCTCAGTTAAATGCTGAGCTGCTTTGTGGGGAGCTGGCAAAACCGGTAGCAGAACATTTGGCACCGGCGGCATTCCGTTATCAGATGATGGCGCGTGCCCGTGCTGCGAATAAACGCATTGTTCTGCCTGAGGGTAATGAACCACGCACGATTGCTGCGGCTGCCATTTGTGAAAATAAAGGTATTGCCCGTTGTGTACTGCTGGCGAAAAAAGCTGAGGTGGAAGAAGTAGCGCAGGCGAAAGGAATTACTTTACCCGCCACGCTGGAAATCGTTGACCCTGACAGTATCCGTGAACGTTATATTGCGCCTATGGTGGAATTGCGAAAGAGCAAGGGATTGACACCGGAACAGGCTGCGGAACAGTTGCAGGATACGGTAGTTCTGGGCACTATGATGCTGGCTACAGGTGATGTGGATGGTCTGGTATCCGGTGCTGTGCATACCACAGCCAATACTATTCGCCCTGCCTTGCAGCTGATTAAGACTGCTCCGGGTGCCAGTCTGGTATCCAGTGTATTCTTTATGCTGATGCCGGATCAGGTGTTGGTATATGGTGACTGTGCGGTAAATCCGAATCCTACAGCCGAGCAGCTGGCTGATATTGCTATTCAGTCTGCGGATTCTGCTAAAGCATTTGGTATTGAACCAAAAGTAGCGATGATTTCTTATTCTACTGGTTCATCTGGCAGTGGTGCTGATGTGGAAACGGTTACGGCTGCCACTAAACTGGCACAGCAAAAACGCCCCGATCTGCATATCGACGGACCTTTGCAGTATGATGCGGCTAGTGTGCCGAGCGTGGGCAAACAGAAAGCGCCAGACAGTAAGGTTGCCGGTCAGGCAACGGTATTTGTGTTCCCCGATTTAAATACCGGTAACACAACTTATAAAGCGGTACAGCGCAGTGCGCATGTGCTGAGTGTAGGGCCGATGTTGCAGGGTCTGAACAAACCGGTGAATGATTTGTCTCGTGGTGCTCTGATTGAAGATATTGTCTACACTGTTGCGCTGACTGCAATTCAGGCAGTACAGATGAGCTAAACGGTTTATTGCATCTAAGTTGTGTAGCATATGGGCAGATGATGGTTATATCATCTGCCCTTTTTTGCTTATGTAGCTATAAAATTCGATAATTTGCTATTTTTGAGCAATATCAATAATAGTATTTAAGAAAAATAAGATGATTGTTGTCTTTTGTCGCGCTGGTTTTACAGACTATTGCCAAAATTGTGCTTATAAATTACAGTGTGTAACACAGGCGTTTCGTCTGAAAAAATCCAAGAATACAGAGGCATAATCTAAAATTTAGAGGATCTTGAAGGTTTTTGATACTCGCCTGCGAATGTTTGCAGGCGGTTTATTTTTTTCTGCTGTAGCGTTTGTCCAACTGTAATTTTAAGGTGTGCCGGCTGGTTTTTTAGTGCCACCCGTATTCTGAATTATTTATGGTACGTTACGCTGAGGCTATCTGCTGTGGTGTGAATACAGGCTATGGGTGTTGCGGCTATTGCTGCTATGTTTATGTGGTCTATTACTGGTAATTGTTTATTTGATTCAGAATAGATGTCTTAGTAAATACTATGAGCCGGTTTAAGGAAATTTTTTGCGGTATGGGTTCTAACAGTAGGGTGTGATATCAGGGAAGTTGAGCTATTTTTTTAAAGCCAGTTTGATGTGGGGCTTTTGTGCTTTAATTTCTGGCGCGGATGATTTACTGGTTATGGCAATTTGCGCGCGCTGTGCGTCGGAGAGTAGGCCTGACCAGTCTCCATCCAGATACCACTGTTCGCCGAAATCCTCACAGGGATGAGGAATACGGATGCTGCCATTACCGCATTGCAGGTCATCGGCACGGCAGTATTTGTCGCAGCCCCAACAGATTCGTTCGGGATGTTTAGGATGTAACGGAAAAACCTTAGCCATGATAGGGGATACCTGTTATGAGTTATATAGAGGTTATACTTGCTGGGCTGGATTTATTCAAGAAACGGATAAATGAATACTGTGTAATGTTTTGTTTGGATTAATTGCTGGCGCTAAGGGATACAGGCCGATACCTCGGGATAAGGCTTCAGCTCAAAGAAAATAGGTGCGCAATGAAACAATTTGATGTTGCGGTGCTGGGTGGTGGTTTATTGGGGCGTCTGACTGCGTGGTTACTGGCAGATCAGGGCTGCAAGGTGGTATTGCTCAATGCTGGTAAGCGTAATGGTGAAGAGGCTGCTGCTTTTGCTGCTGCTGCGATGCTGGCACCAACAGCTGAAGCGGTGGACGCAACGCCGCTGGTGGTACAGCTAGGCTATGCCAGCTTGCCCATCTGGCGCCAGTGGGTGAATTCATTTCCGATACCGGTATTCATGCAGCAAAATGGTTCGCTGATTGTGTGGCATGCGCAGGATCAGGCTTTGGCCAAGCAATTTTCCCAGCATTTGCAACGAGCCCATCAGGACAGTAGTGTCTGGCGGCTATGGCACAATCAGGAGATTAGTGAACACGAACCACAGCTGGCCGGCCGCTTTCAGCAAGGGCTGTTTTTGCCGACGGAAGGGCAACTGGATAACCGTCAGATTCTGCTGGCTCTGGCGGATGAGCTCGACCGGTTACAGGTGAACTGCCATTGGGGGTGTAGGCGTGATTTGGCGGAATGTGCTGCTTTGGCACACTGGACACTGGATTGTCGTGGCTACGGTGGCAAAAGTAACTGGAATCGCTACGGTCAAAGCCGCTTACGTGGGGTACGAGGAGAAGTATTACGTGTTTATGCGCCGGATATTGAGCTTCGGCGACCAGTTCGGGTATTGCATCCGCGCTATCCAATTTATATTGCACCCAAGCAGAATAAGCTGTTTGTTATCGGGGCTACGCAGATTGAAAGTGAAGATGACAGTAATCTGAGTGTACGCAGTGGTTTGGAGCTGATGTCTGCTCTGCATACGGTTCATCCGGCCTTTGGTGAGGCACGGATTCTGGAAAGTCTGGCTGAGCTGCGGCCTACGCTTAATCATGAAAATCCGGAAATACGCTATGATAAGCTGAGTCGTGTTGTCATGGTTAATGGTCTGTTCCGACATGGTTTTATGATTTCACCTGCGGTGAGTATTGCTACGGTGCGTGTATTGCAGGCTTTGATGCAACAGCAGCCATTACCTGATGCTCAGGCGTGCTATGACATTGATGTTTTAGCCGTCAATCAAAATGGGGAAGGGAATTGATGCATATTTGTGTTAATGATGAGGTAATTGATTTTGATGGCCAGACTGTCGCTGATCTGGTGGAGTATCTGATGCCTGAAACGCCATTTGCTGTTGCTGTAAATACATCTTTTGTGACCAGAAAGCAGTATTCAAGCTATCATTTACAACCGCAGGACAGGGTGGATATTGTAAGCCCGGTAGTGGGCGGCTAGTATATTGGCTGCGGTTCTGATTTTATTTTAGAAGCTCCGCTTGAATACAGGTTTTTCGCTATTCGGCTAGGGATAGTCTTTGCATGCTGATAAATCAATTTAGTCTGTTAATTTCTAAATGAATTGATGTTTGTGGCTGGAAAGATATGCTAAAAATATGCTTTTGTGTTTATAAATAAAATCAGCTTGCAGATAGATGAATGAGCAGACAGATTTTTTTGCTATTGATATTTAAGTTGCTGTGGCTTTGAAGGGTAAATTAGCTTGAATTAGTCTCTGATCTACATTTACACTTGCGACTTTGTTATAAACTAATTAATAAAAAATAATATTAATTATTATATTAAGAGGAATTAAGTTTATGTCTGATCTGTTTGCTCGCACTCAGCCAGCCAGTCGCCATTATGGGGTGGCTTTTCTGGCCGGTATTATGGGTGGTCTGATTTCAGCTTTTGTGAAATCCGGTACGGAGGGCGTGATGCCGCCACGCACGCCAGACCGTGTGGCTCCGCCAATTCAGATGATTCAGGATATGGGCATTGATATGCACAATATGATCTACACTTATTCTGATCAGGTAGTGAACTGGGGCGGCAGTGCTGTGCATATTCTGTTTTCGATTGCATGGGCGGTGATTTACTGTGTGGCTGCGGAGCTTTTTCCTAAAGTCAAGCTGTGGCAGGGGCTGGCGTTTGGTATCGGGGTGACTATTCTGTTTCACGGTATGATGTTGCCGATACTGAATCTGTCACCGGCACTATGGAATCTGCCGTTTGATGAGCTGTTTTCTGAGCTGGTAGGTACGCTGTTATGGATGTGGACGATTGAGGTTTTCCGCCGTGATCTGCGTAGCCGCCTGACCAAGAAACCAGATCCGGAATTTCAGTAAGCTTTGTCTGATTTTCCACACGTGGCGGTTAAGTATAATTGTCGGCTGGCAGGTCAAATCTGATATCTGTAGTTAATCGCATTGTGCTCATGTTTATTCTGAGATTGGGAAATATCTGTTGTTTCTGACTGCTATTTTCTTATTATGAAGATTTACATGGGCATAACGGTAAGTACTGTTACCAGTTATTATTTTAGGTGCTGTATCACGCCATAGGCATGAGTAGTTATCAGTGGTAATTCTTCTGGCATAAGCTGGCGTGCAGTAAGCTTATTCAATGTTATTCTGTTTGATAAAACAGATGCAAAGTGGTTGTTCTGGTTATAAAATCTAATTCTTTTCACTCAGGATGGCTGCCGGTTGTTTGGGTGTATTTGTTAATGTTATGTGCAGAGGGGAAGGCTTATGGCTTTGCAACTTTATGATAAGCAGTTTGATAGTCGTTTGTTGTTGGGCACTGCTGCTTATCCTAATCCGGACGTGCTGCGCGCAGCAGTAAGAAAAGCGCAACCAGCCATGATTACTGTAGCGTTACGCCGGCAGGCGGCTAGCTCAGCCGAGCATGGGCAGGGTTTATGGGGTTTGTTACAGGAGCTGGCTTTGCCTATTCTTCCCAATACCGCCGGTTGTCTGAGTGTGGAAGAGGCGGTGACTACGGCACAGATGGCGCGCGAAGTATTTGAAACTGATTGGATCAAGCTGGAATTGATTGGTGACGATGATACTTTGCAGCCAGATGTATTTCAATTGGTACAGGCGGCGGATATTCTGATTAAGGCTGGTTTTAAGGTATTGCCGTATTGTACAGAAGATTTAATTGTCTGCCGTCGTTTGCTGGATGTTGGTTGTCAGGCACTGATGCCCTGGGCTGCTCCGATTGGCACAGGTCTGGGGCCGGTACATGAATACGCCCTACATGTGTTGCGTGAACGTTTGCCAGATATTCCGCTGCTTGTGGATGCTGGATTGGGGTTACCTTCACATGCAGCAAAAGTCATGGAATGGGGCTTTGATGGTGTATTGCTTAATACGGCAGTTTCGCGCAGTGGTTATCCGGTAATGATGGCCGAGGCGTTTGCGCAGGCGGTTAATGCTGGTCGGCTGGCTTATGAAGCGGAACCAGTAGTGCCGCGGCATAATGCGCAGGCTTCTACGCCACAGGTTGGACAGCCATTCTGGCACTATCCTGAATACGAATAATAGAAAATAAAGCGCGAAAGCGCTTTATTGTTTATTGTCAATCATCTTGTCCTGTTTAGCTGCATTTATGGCAGTTAAACAGGACAGATTTTTCTGTTAATGGGATTTATTAGTGTTGTCTGAATAGGCAATGCATTTTTTCAGTTGCTGACGATACAGGGGCAGGAATATGGTCAGCAGAATGAACCAGACCGGTGTCGCTACTAAGCCGGTAAGGGTATCCTTATCCTGGCTGAACAGGTACAGCGCAAATACAAAGAAAATCAGACATGCATAACACATGGGTATGCCAAAAGGCATTTTGTAGACTGAGCGCGCATGAGCCTCTGGATAAAGCTTGCGATAACGCAGGTAGGCAATCAGAATAACTGCCCAGACAAAGATAAAACAGATGCTGGATACAGTTGTAACGATGGTGAATACTTTCATAACATCACCTTCGGCATAGAGCAGTCCAATACCGATCAGCAGCAGCGCGCAGGAGTAGAATAAACCGTTTTGTGGTACGCCACTGGCAGACAGTCGCGCAAAGGCTTTCGGCGCAACGCCATTTTTCGATAAACCGTACAGCATACGGCCAGTGGAAAACATGCCACTATTGGCCGAGGATAAGGCTGAGGTCAGCACGACAAAATTAATAATCGATGCTGCGGCACTGATGCCAATCAGGGTGAACATATTCACAAACGGGCTACGGTCTGGTGCCACCTTGCTCCACGGGGTAACTGTCATGATGATGGTTAAGGCCAATACATAAAAGACAATCACGCGCACTGGTATTTTATTGATGGCTGCTGGCAAGGTAGTGTTAGGATCATCTGTTTCGGCAGATGCGGTGCCAACCAGTTCAATACCAACAAAGGCGAAGATGGCAATCTGAAAGGCAGCAAAAAAACCAGACCAGCCATGTGGCATCCAGCCACCATAAGACCATAAATTGCTGATTCGTGCCGGAATGCCGCTGGGGCCGACAAAGCCGCTGAGTAATAGATAGCCGCCACAGCCAATCAGTGCCAGAATAGCCAGAATCTTGATCAGTGCAAACCAGAATTCCAGCTCACCAAACAGTTTGACGGATAACAGATTCAATGTCAGCAGGACAATAATACATATGATACCGGGCAGCCAGAGTGGGATTTCTGGCCACCAGAACTGGGTATAGCCGGTAATGGCCACGATATCGGCCATGCCAATCACAACCCAGCAAAACCAGTATGACCAGCCAACATAATAGCCAACAGTGGGATTAAGAATATCAGTGATGAAGTCGACAAAAGATTTGTACTGCAAATTGTGCAATAGCAGCTCACCCATGGCACGCATAACGAAAAACAGAAATGCGCCGATGATGATATAGGTAAGCAGTACAGATGGTCCTGCCAGACTGATGGTGCGGCCTGAACCCATAAAAAGGCCGGTACCGATTGCTCCGCCAATGGCAATTAGCTGTAAATGTCGGTTTTTCAGTGTACGTTTTAACTCGGGTGGCCGGTTCATGGTGTATCCTCTAGAGACTGGAAAACAGGAATCAAAAACATGGTTTAATTTTTGGGATAGTATCCCCTGTATTAAGTTATTTATACTAAAAAGGGATTTCGGGCACTGGCAGATCTATATTCATATATTTAATATAGGGCGTGCTGTTAACTGCACAGCCAGCTTGAAATCATCATACTGTATCACAATTTATTGCAGTTGCTGGCAATATCTTAATGTATGGGTTATGAATGAGGTGATGTTGTATTAAATAAGTGCGGATTAGATAAGAATAGTTAATGTTATCAATAACTGATATTTATTTAATTTGCAGGAAGTTTGTTAGCCCACCGCGAATAATATTAATTTAAGTAATGTCAAACATTCTGAAATTTTTAGATGTTGTCGTTAGAGCTGATGATGGTTGGAAAGGTATGAATATGACCAGTCAAATATGGCTAAAAATATTCAGAAAGCATTATATGGTTGTATAATGATGAAAAACTATCGCTGTTTGTGTTGTTGTTTTTGCCCATCTATTGTCTGAACTAAACTGATTTTATTTATATTGTTCTAATTCATTTTTTAAAAGGGTTGTTAGTGCTGAAAAAGTTATCAATAGACTACTTTTTCTGCCACAGGAAAAATTAAGCTATTAATCCACTTGTATAAAATTCATATAAATCAATTTTTTCCGGCCAGAATGGTATAACTTTTTTACCCTTTCTCATTGATAACTGTAATCAGCCATTTTTCAAATAAAATATTCAAGTCTTTCATGTGTCTCTGATGGCATTACATTTACTGCTGTTGATTATTCATAATGGTTAATACTTTGTCTGACTGTTCCCGCCGCACAATATTATTTTAATTGCGCTGATTTGATGACTGAAGCTATTGATGATATTACTGTTCAAATCTTCTCGTTATATCTTGTATGGGTATGGTAGTTATTATTTTTCGTCTGACCGGTTTTATTGCAGGTGTTTTTCTGATTCATTCGATTTTGTGATTGATTAACTGCATGGTTAGGCTGCTTACTGTGGGTATAATGATGCAGTATAGCTGGCGTTATCTACGGCTGGATTATTACTGTTGTCGATTACGAAAAACGGTAGTCGTATTGGTGGCCTTGACGATTATCAGATTAGATATGAATAGTACCTGTTTGGTGCAAGTGGTACAGATTGTGTATGGCAGGAATTGTGTCCGGGTAATAATGGCTGCATGTTCAGGTGTAAATGTTATTGCCATTGTGCATGGTGGTGATGGGGTTGATTGTGTGCATGGTAGCCGTACAATAGACAGAACAGATTTGGATATTAAGAGTGTTAAATATGAGTGAAAATAAAGTTGTTCATTACTTAAAAGATTATCAGGCACCGGATTTTGCGGTAGCTGATATTAATCTGACTTTTTCTCTGGAAGATGCTTATGCTACTGTACTCAATCGCATGACTGTGGTGCCGCGGCAGGCAGACAAACCTTGTGTACTGGATGGTAGTGCTGAGCTGTTGCAGATTGTTTTAAATGGTAAGTGTTTGTGTCCGCATGAATATGCAGTTGCAGATGAAAAGCTGATTATTCATGTGGTGCCAGATAGCGAATTTGTGCTGGAGATTACCACCAGATTGTATCCGGCACAGAACAAAACGCTGATGGGGCTGTATGAGTCTGGTGATAATCTGTATACCCAGAATGAACCTGAAGGCTTTCGCAAGATTACCTATTATTTTGACCGGCCGGATGTAATGAGCCAGTTTACCACTACGATAATTGGCGATAAGCAGCGTTATCCGGTTATGTTGTCCAATGGTAATCTGATTGACAGTGGTGAGCTGGACAATGGCCGGCACTGGGTATGCTGGCGTGATCCGTTTGCCAAGCCAAGCTATCTGTTTGCACTGGTGGCCGGACAACTGGCGATGCTGGAGGGCAGTTTTACCACCCGCAGCGGTAAAGAAGTGGCGCTGAAATTTTATACCCGTCCGGAAGACCGTGCCAAGGCCGGTTTTGCGCTGGAGTCATTGAAGCATGCGATGCAGTGGGATGAAGAGCGTTTTAATTTGGAATACGATTTGAATATTTTTATGGTCGTGGCCGTGAGCGATTTCAATATGGGCGCCATGGAAAATAAAGGCCTGAATATATTCAATACTAAATATGTACTCGCCAGCAGTGACACGGCTACTGATGCCGATTTTGAAGCAATTGAGGGGGTGATTGGCCATGAGTATTTCCATAACTGGACGGGTAACAGGGTAACTTGTCGTGACTGGTTTCAGTTGTCGCTGAAAGAGGGGTTGACGGTATTCCGTGATCAGGAATTTTCAGCCGATCGAGCCAGCAGGGCAGTACGCCGCATTCATAATGTCAGGGTACTGCGCAGTATGCAGTTTGCCGAGGATGCCGGCCCGATGGCACATCCGGTACGGCCGGCTTCATATGAAGAAATGAATAATTTCTATACGTTGACTGTGTATGAGAAAGGTGCTGAAGTGGTACGCATGTATCATACACTTCTGGGCGAAGCCGGTTTTCAGAAAGGTATGCAATTGTACTTTCAGCGCCATGACGGTCAGGCGGTGACTTGTGATGATTTCCGTGCGGCTATGGCTGATGCCAATGGTGTTAATCTGGAGCAGTTTGCTTTATGGTACAGTCAGGCCGGTACACCGCAGATTAAGGCGCATGGTGAATATGATGCAGGCAATCGTACGTTCAGCCTGCATCTACAGCAGTATATTCCTCCCACACCTGATATGGCGGACAAGCAGCCGATGGTGATTCCGGTTAAAGTTGGGCTGCTTGGTCGGGATGGTACATCTGTGGTATTCAGACTGGCCGATACAGACGCGGTGGTAGAGGAAACTGTGCTGGTATTTAATCAGGCACAACAGACATTTGTGTTTCATGATGTTGCACAGGAGGTAGTACCATCATTGTTGCGCGGTTTCAGTGCACCGGTAAGACTGGATTATCCGTATAGCGATGCTGATTTGATGTTGCTGCTGGCACATGACAGCGATTCCTTTGCCCGCTGGGAAGCTGCGCAAACCCTGTACCGGCGTGCTGTAGCAGCTAATGTGGTTGCACTGGAAGCAAATCAACCAGCTCCTCATCATGCTGAGCTGGCTGAGGCCATTACGGCAGCACTGAATGCAGATATTGATCCGGCTTATAAAGCAGTATTACTACAGGTGCCGACTGAAGCGGAATTATGGGAAGATGCGCAAAGCATTAATCCTGAGCTGTATGTACGTGCACGGCAGGCATTGTTGCAGGATTTGGCTGCCAGTATGGAAGACACGCTGACGCACTGGCGTACATGGGCTGATACACAGGAGCAGAACAGTAAGCACGCTGCACCACAGGAATATCACCCTGATCTGGCCGGTGTTCGCAGCTTACGCAATACTTTATTGCAATGGGGAGTACAGGCCAGTGCGCAAGTACTGCAAACTATTGCAAGTGAATATACGCAGCGCGCCACTAATATGACGCATGAATTCGGAATGCTGTCGGCCATTAATCATTTATCTGATGACAAGCGCGATGAGTTATTAAACCAGTTTGCTCAGCGTCATGCGCACGATGATCTGGTGATGGATAAGTATTTTGTTCTGATTGGCAGCAGCCAGCGTGCCGATACCCTGCAACAGGTACAGGCAGCATTGCAGCATCCGGCTTTCAGTCTGGAAAATCCGAACAAGGTACGTTCATTACTGGGTAGTTTTAGCCGTAATATTCAGCATTTTCATGCTGCCGATGGTAGTGGTTATCGCTTTATTGCTGAGCATATATTGCGTATTGATGGATTTAATCCGCAGGTGGCGTCGCGTCTGGTGCAGGCATTTAATCTGTATGGCCGGCTGGAACCGCAGCGTAAGGCATTAATGGCTGAACAGTTGCAGCGGATTCAGCAGCATGAAGGGTTATCCAAAGACAGCCGTGAGATTGTGGATAAGATTTTGCGTGACTGAGATGATGGCAGGTGAATGCCCGCCTGAATAAATAAATCAGAGCACCACAGCTTATGCTGGGGGTGCTCTTTTAATATGGATATGCTTCTGGCTATTCAGGCTTAGATAGGAATGAGGTATGTTCTCATTACTTGCTGATTTATCCTTCAAGCAGCTGCTTGCCCAGATAATCGTTTTCTCTGGCCATTCCGGGTAATACAAAGAAAAAGCCACCACCAAATGGCTTGATATAGCGTTCCAGTGGTTCACCATTTAGGCGGTTCTGAGTATCGATAAAGCCTTTTTTCAGGTCATTCTGATAGGCAACAAAAATCAGTCCCATATCAAGCTGGCCACTGGGTAAGATACCCAGTGAGTAACTGAAGCTGCGCCGGCGCAGCTTGGCTACATGCCGTTCCGGAATACGTGGTTCAGCACGGCGCATGTGGGAATCAAACAGAATACGGTCGCCATGCGGGTCGAGATTCATTTGCGGATCATCCATTTCGTGCTGCATGCCGATAGGTGCGCCACTGATTTTGTAACGGCCAAAATCGTTTTCCTGATCTTCCAGTGGTGTTCTGTCCCAGAATTCCAGATTAAAGCGAATCAGGCGGATAGCCTGATAACTGCCACCCAGACACCATGCAGGTTCATGGTTAGCGGCAGTTACCCATACCAGTTCATCCATCAGTTTGCTATCGGTGATGGGTGCATTGCCGGTGCCGTCTTTAAAGCCAAACAGATTGATGGCTGTACTGTGCCTGTCGATATCACGAGCCGGCAGAAACCCGTCCATTTTCCAGACCGGTACCATGAGCTTGTTACAGTGACTAATCAGGTCGCGCAAGGCGTAAATCACGCTTTCGCGGCTGTTGGCACAAAACTGAATCGATAAGTCTCCGCCACACCAGTTTTTTTCCAGTCGGTCATTGGGAAAGCGAGGCATGGGAATCAGTTTTTTCGGTTTGTGTTTGGCCAGACCAAAGCGCTGGTCAAACAGGCTGGCACCTACCGCTACGGTAATGGTAAGCGAATCGGGTGACAGGTTATGGCCGAGCAGCCCGGATTCCACTGGTGGTAGCTGATCATTTTTTCCTGTGGTCAGTTGCTGAGGCCGGGTGAGATAGGCGATGCGTTGAGAAATAAGCTGCAATAATTGTTGTAGCTGAGCTTTTTCCCGTGTGGTGACATTAAAGGTAACAAAGATAGCTTCTTTAGTGTCTGGTGTGATTACGCCGGCCTGATGGCTACCCCAGTAATCGACTGCCTGATTATAATCGTGTGTACAGTTGCTGGCCGCACTGGCTGGTTTGCTGGCACCGATACCGGCTATACCCAGTCCTCCGGCCAGCAGCATTTTCATGCCGTGGCGGCGGCCGAGACTGGCAGGATTGTCTTCAGGCGTGGCAGCTGAGTCTGGCTGGTGTCTGAAGGTATTCTTTTGCATAACTTAAACCTTAATGAGGGTACTTGTAATAAACACGAACGCCTAATTGTGCCCGCAGTTGCGCCAGAAGACTGGTCTGAATGCTTAACAGCGAATACAGGCTGTCATGGTCAGTCTGGCTGAGTTGACTGAAGCTCTGAAACTGATTTTGTGGTAACTGATAGTGCTGGAGAACAGCAAAAATCTGCTGATAGCCACTATCAAGTGCTGCTCGTTGCTCGGCCGGAATAAAGTCAGCGAGCTGCTGCACAATCTGGGCTGAACCGGTTACATTGGCTTGAATATCGGCTAAATCGCTATGGCTGTACTGATTTTCCTTACCGGCAAGTTTGGTTTGCAAAATCATTTCCAGAAAATCAGATGCCGCTTGGATAACCTTGGCTATATCCAGCTCATCTGATGCTACCCGTTTCTGTAAATCAATGATTCCATATTGCAGATTGCTGGCTTCTGCCTGTGCCTGTTGCAGGTCTTTGCGTACAAACAGTTCATATTCCAATCGGTGAAACCCGCTGAAACTAGGGTTATTGATGCCTTGCAGATAGTAATCAGCGCGTGAATTGATGTTCTGGTCGGCATTGCCAAACAGTTTGACTATCACTCGTACCTGTTCGTAGCTCTGGTGTGCGCGGACATAATCCTGCTGTGCCTGTAATAATTGCCCGCTCTGACTGGCATGTACAATGGCATTAAGATATTGCTGCGTGGTTTTCAGTTGCCGGACAACCTGTTGCTGATAAGCCCTGATAGCTGAATGGTATTTGGCAGGGGTGGGAATATCGCCTTTGGCTGTGACTGCATTGGTGTCGTCGATAAGAGGTGCCCTTAAGCCGTGTGCCGCTGATATTGCCGGTAGCAACAGCGAGCACAGGAACAGAGCATAAAACCTGTGCTGCTTCATTTGGATTTTTTCCTTAAAAAAAGTATTGCCATTAACAGCCAGAATACGCCAAAAGTAATGACGCTAATCCACATTGGCTGCGAACGGTAGGCAAAGAGTGAAGACGTGAAGCTGCCAATCAAACCGCTATCGTCAATCAAGTATGAGGTATCCCATGCCGGGCTAATCAGAAAATCGGGGATGGAAATGTCATGTTCCAGTAACATATTGGTGCCATCTTCAACTGCCCTCATAAGTAATGAGATGGCCAGAAATAATAGTATGATGCCGGTTATGGTAAAAAATTTTTTCCACTGAATGAAGCGGCTGGTCAGAATAAAGGCATAGAAAGTTAGCGCTGATACTGCGATACCGATAAGTACGGCAATGCAAAAGCCGGCGTAATTATGACTGTTAAGCTGCATGATTTGCCCAGACAGGAATACAACGATTTCACTGCCCTCACGGGCAATGGCAATCGCAATAATAAATAATGCTCCCCACCATGAATGGCGGGCTACCTGTTGCGCCATTTCCTTTTCCAGTGAGGATTTCATGCTGCGGGCGTGTTTGTTCATCCAGTACACCATCTGTACAATCAGCATACAGGCCAGTACAGACATCCCCATCATAAATATTGTTTGATGGTCATCGCTAAGTTCTTTAAATATACCGTTGATAATCAAAGCCAGTATGATGGATATCAGTACACCGAGTCCTATTCCGCCATACAGGTAGGGCATACCATTACGGCTTTCGGGGTTGTGTTTAATCCATGAATAAATAATACCCACAACGAGCAGTGCTTCGAAGCATTCGCGCCAGACAACAAAAATGACTTGTCCCATTTATATCCTGTTCTTATTTTACGATTAGCTGCCCTTTGGGCTTATTCAGGTGGAAATCATCGAAAAAGATATAGGTGCCGGGTTTTTTCGGAGCTATTACCACCACTGATGAAGCGCCCGGTGCCAGTACTTTTTCCTTTACCAGCTGAGTGCTTTCAAACTCAACCGGACCCTTGCCAATATTGGTGATTTTAATCCGAATAATTTTGTTGGCCGGAGCGTTGAGAATTAACGGCATCATGTCACCATCTTTCATTTTCAGTTCCAGAGTGACTTTGTCATCAGCCATAGCAGAATATGAAAGCATGAAACCGCATAAGCTTAAAATAATAAGAAAAAATTTTTTCATGTGGGATACGCTTACGGGAAAGGATTGTGGTCGTAATCATGTCTTAGAGGATTATTCTGCCAGTTAAAACCAGAATAATCCCCGTACTGACCAGTACTACTTAGTAGCTGCCTTTACGACCAACACCGGCGTAATCAAAGTCCCAGCTAACTTCAAATGGTTTGAACCACGGTGCCACACCTGTTTCTTTGTCAATATGACGTGCCATTTGGTTGGCAGTGGGTGGGGAAATACGGTAGGTAACACGATATTTCCCCTGACCGTTCAGTTTAATGTTGTCCCCATAGTGAGGGCCGTCATTGGCAACCATAGACATGAATTTGCCGGAGTGCTCAAATTGGCCTTTAGTAAGTTTAGTGACGGTGTAATCAATATTCAGATTAGGAATCCAGTCACCTTCGGCAAAACCGTTTGGATTACCTTCTGTCGCATGAATATCAGCCTCCATATGTACATCAGCTTTGCTGGCTGGCAGATGCATATTGCTGTGATCCATACCTTCGGTATCCATAGTGATGGGCGGCAGATAGACGCCAGCAATTTCCATTCCGTTTTTGATGATGGGTTTACCCATTGGGTATTCCTGAGCAAAAGCTGCCATAGAGATAAGGGCAGCACTAGCTATGGCAAATTTTTGTAACAGCATTCTTGATTTTCCTATTTTAGTTCTGTTAATCAATATCAATCAGATTATGACTGGATGACAATTGATAAGGATTATCAATATACATCTTTTGCAAATGTTAGGAAACAATTAAATTATGTCTTTTATAAATATTTAATGTTATTTATTAACTTACTAAAATAATTTCTGGCTATTTTTGTAAATATATTTTAATCAGAATGGTTGCGGATACATATACCCGCTAATCATGTTACCCGGATTAATGGTGCTAAATTTTAGCTAACAATGATGTCGTCTAGCTAATAATAGAATGTTCGTTATAAATAAGAAGTCCGGCTGGTCAATATTCACAATATTGCTATTGTGGTAAAGCCAAACTATTGATATATAAGTTAAGAGATGTTAAATTAAAATGGTAGTGGCCATAAATATTGGTTAAAGGTATTGCCGGCCTGAACAGATTGAGAATATTACCTGTTCAGGCTGGTCTGGTTGGGGAAATAAGACAGCTGCCTATGATGATGTCACCATAGGTAGCGTATGTTAGGGCTTATATACTGCCTGCCATATTTGTTGTGCTAAGGGTTCTATACCATGCCACAGCAAAGGTTGCCAGTTGCGCTTTTGGCAAAATGAAAACACCAGAGTTTCGGCTCTGATAATGCTGTTGCAAGGTTTAAAAACCAGTAGCCCGCTGTCCTGCCAGTCTGAGTCAACCCTGATGATATAAGGTGACAGGATATAAGCCGTGTATTCGGTAGCTTCCTCTGGTTCGTCAGGCCACGGATTGCCGATTGATGTAGTTTGTTGTAAATAGTAAAGTGCAAAAGGTTGCTGTAGCTGTAAGTTGTCATGCAGTGCACTGGACAGTGCATCCTTATCTGGTGCAAGAAATCTCATTGCCTGTCTCCCTGTGCACATTTATTGATGATAAATATATTATTTGTATTTGTCATGTAATTTATCTCTGTGTACTGACGCCACCTGCGTGCGCACAACCGTTGTGCAAGCAGATTAGATTGCCGTACGTGATGGGAGAGATTCGCCTTGTAGATATTCATGTAATTGCCTTTCTCTTTGGTCATAAAGCCGCAATAGTGCTGTCAAACACGGATGGCGGCAGACAAATGGCAGGGTTGACAGACCGACAAAGAGAACCGGTAGGCGTAAAGCCTCCCTGCCATTGTCCACCATAAGTCAGGTGAAGCAATGAACATTTACAGACAAAAAAGCTATTCCATAAGTGAATAGCAGCGTGTCTGCCTCTTTAATCAGCCTGTCAAAGCTGGCTGTGCTATTGAACACAACGGCTTTATCTTGCCGTTAAAGCTTGATACTGTCAATTATTGCTGCATACCAGATGTTTCGGTTGTTTGCTGTGTATTTTCATTCTAAGTAAAAGCTTTCTGCCTGCTGATTTTATTGTGCTTGTTTTATTGCTGAAAATTGATTTCAAGTTAATTTTTATTTGTATGGCATGTTGCATCTGTTACCGATCTGGCAACAGGCTGTAACAGCAAACCGTCACTTTCCGGCTTAGTGGTTTTTGTCTTCATCATAAGGTGTACTGAAAATTGTCAGTGGGTTTAGCTGGATAAACCGGCTAGCTGTTAATCATGGCAATAGAAGTGAATAAAGCAATGCACGCAAGATGCCGCATAATTCAGACAGATACATAACTTATTTTAAATTAGTGATTTCGCTTATCCTGTATGGATGATGGCGAGCTATTTTACACTAATAGCATTATTTTAATAGGCACTCAGAATAAATCAAATTAATAAATAAAGTAGCCGTTTAAATTATTAAAATTAATATCAATCAATTACCAAAATAGATTATGATTATTTTTTCATTAAAAAATCGGGCTGATGCTAGTGGCCTAATACTTAAATTTCTGTTCAGCGGTTACATTTATAATCGATAGCCATTTCAAGCTACTCCGGTGGTGGTATTGTCAGAGCTTCTTCAATCAAAACCTATTGCCAGCCGTCTATTTATGTCTGAGTGATAAGCGCATTACCTATAACATTGAAAAAACCGCTGTTGCTGTAATCCAGAAATATCAGATTGCATGTAAGCTTTCTCCCCAAATATAGCCTGAAATCCATTGCCATCCAGTAGATGATTGTAATAGCATATGAACAGAATTCTTGAACAGACTAGTTTTTTTTGGGTAAAGAACTTAAATCACTTCATTAAATTTAAGCATGTCCATTATTAAAGCATTTGTATTAAATATGCTTATATTATATTGATACCGCCTGAAACACACTAATCCGGCAGTTTAAGAGTTGATTTTCGACATAGCCGGATGCAGTCAACCAGTAATCCCCGTCTGGTGAAACTATAATATTGGTGAAAGTTTACAGACATAAAAATAACGCACAAATGGCAATATCCTATAATTTACCTACTTCTGGTTATTGGCTGTCTAAAAACGTCTGCCAAGTTGGAAAGTATAAAACTATATTACTTAGAAATGGTAACGAGATCGGTAATTAGTTAAAATATTTAGGTTAAAATATGAACTTTTGTTCGAGATAAGTATTAGGTAATATTTAGCCGTGCAATTAATTAAATTTTGGTAAATAGAGTGTGTTTAATTACAAATTTGTCTTTAAAGTTAACTTTATATTTTAATATGTAAAATTTCAGAAATTGGTTTTTTGGGGATTTCTACATTATCTCCATAAATCATTACTTCAGAACCTTTCTGTTTATTGCACGCACAATAAGATAAATTATATTCTTTTTGTCGATAGTTCTTATAGATTGATTTGATTTCCGAACAATTATCATATGATACAATCCATTTGTGGTTGATATTGCCTAATGCATTGCATATACTCACGTGGTCTTGATGAGTATAAAAATTTCGATAAAGACCCTGACCTTTAACATAATAGGGGGGATCAAGATAAATGAATGATTGTTCAGGTAATATAATATCTATTTTATTTATTAACTCAATTGCATCATAATTGTAGACATGAATTTTGTCTGCACATCCAGCAATACGAGTTATAAGTTTTGCTAAACGATCTTTATTAAATCGAGCATCTAATTTATAGTTCCCAGTCTGATTTTTTCCACCAATTACACCTGCTTTTAAAATTCCAGAGCGATTAGTCCGGTTTAAGAAAAATGCAGCGAAGCCATGTATTAGAGGTGAATAATCATTGGGATTTTGTAAAATAATTTTTTGCCGATACCATTCATCAATAGTTATTTTCGTTTTAGAAAGTAATGAAAGAAAAGCGTCTGGTTCTTGAGTAATTGCTTGCCAAAAATGAAAAATTGCAGGATCTAAGTCATTTATATGGATATGCTTGCTATAGTTATCAAATAATAAATCCAATGCAACACCACATCCTCCTGCAAATGGTTCCATATAATGGCCACCAACTAAATTATTTGTTTCCAGGATTTTTTTGACAAAGGGTGAGAAGGCACTTTTTCCTCCCGGATAGCGTAATGGAGTTAAAGGTTTTGAATTTCCAGCCATATTCAATCTCTGTCTATAATGTATTTATATTGTATCAAAAAATTTAACGTATATATTAAGCTACTTTATTCTTTAGATTGAGATACTAACTCAATTGCCGATTTTAATCGTCTAAGAAAATTATCAATCTCAGTTTGATTTTCTTGACACCAGAATAATATTAATTTACTTTCTTCAAAAAATTTTAAATGTGTTCGAAACCAATTTTTATAACTTTCCCTTTCATATTTAATAACTTCCCCATTTTTTGATAATGTTAAAACCCGTTCTGATACGTAATCGCTTGTGTATCCATTAGGCATATTTGTCCAAAAATCTCTTACTGAACTATCTGATTTATCATATACTTTTTCAAATAAATATTTGTATAAAATACTCTCAGGAGGTCTATCTCCTTGTTTTGTGTTTACATTAAATTCTTTATTGCCCGGTAAGGGGCATATTAGATCATTATTATCAATGTTATCTCTATTATTTTTACTGTTATAAACATCATTATCAGGAATTAAAATTATTTTGCGAAAATATTCATCGCCTTTGTGTAATGCCATTAGAACATTGCACCCTACTGATATTGCTATAAGTCTTAGTTCTTTACCAAAATAATCTGTATAATTTGTAATATTTTTAAATTTAAGTATTTGTTTAAAAAAGAAAACCGCTTCTTCATCTTCAAAATATATTTTGATTGGTTCAGTTTTTGGTTCCACTGGAGGCAAAACTAACATGTCATTTTTTATTTTAGTATAAGTTGGATTTTCCATTAAATGTGGAAAATTAGAATCTTTTAAATAAACTACATCATTAACTTTTTCTCCCTTATGGTCATTCTTATCAAGTATGGATTTGAGAATGGTGAGCGAATGAGTCGTTATAATAATTTGTAGATTAAGCTTTTTGGCTTTACAGTGCAGCAATTCAACCAATTTTTCCTGTGCTCTAGGGTGTAATCCAGCATCAACTTCGTCAATTACTAAAATCCCGCCTTTATAATTGGCTTCTTGTACCCGTTTAAGCCGGTTAAATGATGCTAATGCTGTAATTATTGAGCTAAGCGAATCTTGCCCTAAAGATATTGCAAATGAGTTATATTCAAAAGATGGAACACAAGAACCTTTTTTAGAGCTAGTAAAAATATGAGTGGTAATTTCATTTCTATCTGTGAAAGTTGAAAGTACCTGATTAAAAGCTTCTTGTATGAAAATTTTATCCTCATTATCCATTCTCATAGAGATCTTTTTATCTATTAAAGTAACATCAAATTCACCAATAGGAGTCATCCTACTCATCCCTAAATAAATAGTAGGAATAGGAATTTTTGCAGATCCCATTAAATGTTCTGCTTCTTTTTGATTAAGGATTTCTGAGTTATGCATACTATAACTAGAAATTTTTTCCGGGGAAATTGTTCTTGGAATGATACGTAAACGCCAAATGAGAATTTTTGACCCTGAAAGCTTTGACTTATTGTTCTCATCAGTAGGATTTTTTTGATCAAATAATGAACTTTGCCTAGTATTGGTATTTGTTTTTTTGGGAATAACCTTAACCATATGGCTTTTATATAATTTTTTTTCGATAGGGTGTTTTTGTAAATTTAAAGAATAAGATTTTTTTATAGTCAGTTGGTTATTTAATTTATATTGTAATATTATGGAATGTTTATTATATATGTTGTTTTCAGATTCGTTTTTTTTGAAGTCATCATAATAATCTAAATAAAATGCTTCTTGAAAATTTGATTGAAAAGTTTTATTAAAAAAACTTTTCTCGCCTTTGGTTAAACCGGAACAATGAGCTATTAAACCTAAAATTGTAGATTTTCCTATTCCATTATGCCCTGCGATTGCTGTCAATCTGGGAGCTATTTTAATTTTTATATTTTTTAATTTACGAAAACCATCTGCGCTAAATTCTATTTCTTCAAGCTTAAGCACTTTTTATTCCTTGAATAAACTTAAATTTTTAACTAACAAAGCTGTAAAGGTATGTGAAATTATCTATAATTTTACATTAAATTTTAGCATGATAATAGGTCATATGGGATTTTATTGAGTTTATAATGATGTTTTTGAATTTATAAAGATAACTAGTACAGAACCTATTATGGAATCGGACGGTTGTTTTAGATTTTCATGACTATGAAAATTTTATAGAGTTTTAGTTCAGTCATGCAATAGATCGAACCTGTAAGTAGAAATTTTTCAAGTAAACTTTTAAATAAGAAAATCTTTTTTATTTTTTATATTGATATAACTTGAATTCAACAGACAAAAAAATAACCGCATTCAGCGGTTATTAATGGTGGCCAGAGGCAGGATCGAACTGCCGACACACGGATTTTCAGTCCGTTGCTCTACCGACTGAGCTATCTGGCCATCGGGGAAGAGTGCGCATTAAACCAGATATAAGCGTACTTGGCAAGTGTTTTATATGTGCGATTGTATATGTGGCTGTTTCTTTAACAGAAAAATCTAATTTTGCTAGCTGTGCATATAGGTTGTTCTGGCCTGTTTTTGGTTAATTATTATCGTGTACAGATTCTGACCTGACTTTTTGCTAAATGTGGACGATTAAACAAAGCTGTATTAAGGTAGGCACTTTTATTATAAAGGCGAAGAGGATGCAGGGCGAACAGAAGCCACTATGGACAGACGGCTGGTTGCAGCAGTGTACGCATATGCCGTCACCGAATTTCAGCCAGCGCCCGCAGCCGGCTGAGGTATCGCTGGTGGTATTACATAATATTTCCCTGCCACCGTTTGAATATGGACAACAGGCTGTGCAGCGTCTGTTTACTAATCAGATTAAGCCGGATGAGCCGGATGATTTTATGCGTTCGCTTATCAATTTGCGAGTATCAAGCCATTTCCTGCTTGAGCGCAGCGGGGCATTAACCCAGTTTGTTTCCTGTGATGATGCGGCTTTTCAGGCGGGAGTGTCGCGTTTTGACGGACGTGAAGGCTGTAACGCATTTTCAATTGGGATTGAGCTGGAAGGCTGTGATTTTGAGCCGTTTACAGAATCTCAGTATATGCAGTTAAATGAATTATTGCAGGTACTGTGTAGGCACTACCCGATTCAGGCTATCACTGGGCATCAGCATATAGCACCGGGGCGAAAGTCCGATCCGGGGCATTTTTTTCAATGGCACCGGTTGCGTGCATGGGGTTTGCCGGTGATAACGCAATATCAGTGGCCGCTATAGTTTAAGGCTGCCGGCGGGGGTATTTTTGGTTATAATTCTGTTTAACTGTTAATTAACCTGCGGCTTCCGCAAATTGCCTAGTAGGAATGTAATGAGTGATTCTGTATTGATTGTGTTGGTAGTGGGTGCGGCGTTCATTCTGGCAGTGCTGGTCTACAATATTTATCAGGAAAGCCAATACCGCAAACAATTGCGTGATCAGTTTGGACATGCCAATAAGGATGCCTTACTGGACAGTCAGGTGAGCTCGGTACGTGATGGCACTCAGGTGCAGTCTGTGCCAAATGGCAATACGATGCCGCCAGTAAATGAGGCAGATACTGCTGCTGCTGATGCATCTGAAGCGCAGCCTGAACCTGTGGCTACTGATAAGCAAACTGTGCCTGAGGCCAGTGATAGCTGCATACAGGATGATGCCGTTACTGCTGCGCAACCGGTAGCCGTGACCGATGAGAAAGAGGCAAGCTCAGAAAATCCGGCCGTACGCAGCGATATGGAACCATTATCACGGACTATGCCGATAAAAGGTCGTAAAACCTTACTGGATGTGCGCGATATGTCTAAACAGCCGCTGCCATGGTTTGATATGCGTTTTGACTATCTGGCCTATATTGCCTTGTATGAACCCAAAGAGTTGCACGCCATGCCGCGTTTGAGCAGCCGTTCACGTTTTCGGCTGGTGGGCTGTACCATGGATGACCGTTATCAGGTGGCTGAGCCGATTCCCAGTGTTTATTATCAGGGTTTTGTGGTTGGTTTGCAGGCCATTAGCCGCAGTGGTTTGCTCACGCATGAAGAGCTGGCACATTTTGGTGAACAGGCTAATCGTTTTGCTGAGCAAATGGATGGCCAATTACTGTTAACGGATATTAATACTTTCCTGAATGTGGCGCGGCCGTTGGATGAGCTGTGTGCACGGGTTGATCAGACAATTGCTATTCATCTGGTGTCACGCACGAATGTAAGTGGTATGGAGTTGCGTACAGCGGTTGAGAAACTGGGTTTTGAACTGGGGCATGATGGGGCATTCTATTATGCCGATAGTAATGGTGAACCTTTGTTCAATATTGTAACGCTGGATAACTCACCGTTTACAGCAACATTGTTAGCAAATCAAAATTATCGTGGATTCAGTATGTTATTTGATATAGTACACATACCGAACGGCGAAAAATGTTTTGATCAGTTTATGGATATGGCGGTTAAGCTTTCCAGCCAGCTGAGCTTGGATCTGGTCAATGATAAAGTTGAAGAGCTGTCTACGGAATGGCTGCGTGAAGTACGCCGCTATGTAGTGGAACGGCAGAAGGAAATGAAGCAGGTTGAGTTGAAGCCCGGAAGTGAGCTGACGAAAAGGCTGTTTTCCTGATATTGCCTGTATTGTTAATTTTGTGATGAGATGGCAAGCCGCAGAATGGGGGTTGCCATTTTCTTTATAGCTGTCTGAAGGAATAACCGGAATGGATACAGTAAGCGAACAGCAAATTATTGATTTAACTGCACTGCTTAATCGCTATGCACATGAGTATTATGATCTGGATGCGCCTACTGTACCGGATGCCGAATATGACCGGCTGTTCCGCGAATTACAGGCTCTGGAAGAGCAGTATCCGCAATGGCGCCAGCCAGATAGTCCCAGTATGCGCGTGGGCGGGCGCGCACAACAAAAATTTACTGCTGTGGTGCATCAGATTCCCATGTTGTCACTGAATAATGCGTTTTCGCCGCTGGACGATAATAATCAGTTTGACCATAGTGAAATGTATGCTTTTGATAAGCGCGTGCGCGATGGTCTGGGTGCGGAGCCTGAATATATTGTCGAACCGAAATTTGATGGTCTGGCCATCAGCTTGCTTTATCGCGATGGTCTGCTGGTGCAAGCATCAACCCGTGGTGATGGCTATACCGGTGAGGATGTCACCGCTAACGCGCGTACCATTGTAAATATTCCTTTGCGTCTGCATGGCGATAATGTGCCCGATGTACTGGAAGTGCGTGGTGAAGTGCTGATGCTGAAAGCGGATTTTGAGCGGCTTAATGCACATCAGCAGGCAGAAAATCAGAAAACATTTGCCAATCCGCGCAATGCAGCGGCTGGCAGCTTGCGCCAACTGGATCCGAAAATTACTGCACGCCGGCGTCTGCACTTTTACGCTTACGGAATTGCCAGACTGGACGAGCATTTTGTAGCGGATAGTCACAGTGAAGAGCTGACGCTGCTGGCACGTTGGGGCTTGACCGTGCCGCCACAGAATACTTTGTGTTATCAGGCTGATATCAAAAAAGTGCTCGCTTTTTATGAGCATATTTATCAGATACGCGCAGATTTGCCGTTTGGTATCGATGGTGTGGTAATCAAAGTGGATAATCTGGCACAACAGGAACAACTGGGTTATGTGGCGCGGGCGCCAAGGTTTGCCATTGCGCAGAAATTTCCGGCTGAAGAAATGCTCACCACAGTTGAAGCAATTGATGTACAGGTTGGACGTACTGGTGCAATTACCCCGGTAGCGCGTTTAACGCCGGTATTTGTTGGCGGTGTAACTGTCACCAATGCCACTTTGCATAACGAAGGTGAAGCACAGCGTAAGGATGTACGTGAGGGTGATACCGTCATTGTACGGCGTGCCGGTGATGTGATTCCGGAAATTGTGTCTGTGGTACTGGCACAGCGACCAATGGTGGAAGAAAAGACAGATTTGCTCACGCCGGCACAGGCCGTACCCAAGTTTCCGCCTTTCCGTATGCCGCAACATTGTCCGGTTTGTGGACATGAAATTGTGCGTGAAGAGGGGGAGGCTGTGGTGCGCTGTAGTGGTGGCATGTTATGTCAGGCACAACGGGTACAGGCACTGATTCACTTTGCATCACGCCGAGCGATGGATATTGAAAATCTGGGCGAACGGCAGATTGAGCTGTTGGTAGCACAGGGACGTGTGCATCATTTTGCCGATGTGTACCGTTTGCAACTGGCTGATTTGCTGGCTATGAAACAGCAGGCCAAACAGGAAGCAGCGGATAGTGCAGAAGCAGCGGCGGATGAACTGGCCTTAGCCACTACCGGTAGGGCGGCCAAACAGCAACCTTCCCGCTGGGCAGAAAATATTCTGGCCGGCATCGAAGCCAGCCGCCAGCGTCCGCTGGCCAATCTTATCTATGCTTTAGGTATTTTTCATGTGGGTGAACGCACTGCCAAGCAATTAGCACAGGCGTTTGGCGATTTGTCCACGCTAACTCAGGCTACTGAACCATTACTGGCCTGTTTGCCGGATATCGGTACTGTTGTGGCGCATTCGGTAGCGTATTTTTTCAGTCAGGAAGATCAGACTGGTCAATTGCAGGAATTGCTTGATGCGGGCGTAGAACCACAGGCAGAAACCCGCCGGATACCGCTGCGTGAATATTTTGCCCCTGAGCGGGTACTGGCACGTCTGCCCGGTGCCGGCTTAACCGAAACCCGAGCACAGAAGCTGTGGCAACTGGTGGGGATGGACTGGTCGCAGCTATTAACAGATAAAGCTTTACCGGAAAGCTGGCAACACTGGTGCACCCAGCCGGAAAACCGCTTATTACTGCAAAAAACCATTGCTTTACGTGAGCAATTACTTGCCGGCGAGCCAGAAGAAATAGCGCCGGCGGCCAATGAAGCTGTTGCCGGTAAAACTTTTGTGTTAACCGGCACATTACCAGACTGGTCGCGGGATGTGGCGCAGCAGCACATCGAGGAAGCCGGTGGCAAAGTCAGTAGCAGTGTGTCGAAAAAAACCGATTTTGTCGTGGCTGGTGCTGAAGCCGGCAGCAAATTGAGCAAAGCCGAGGCGCTGGGTGTTACCATACTGGATCAGGCTGCGTTGATGGCTATGTTAGGAATTAAAGAATAGAAGCAGATGAAAACAGAACCAATCCGTAAATGTGTGTTTCCGGTAGCAGGTATGGGAACACGCTTTTTACCGGCTACCAAAGCCAGCCCGAAAGAAATGCTGCCGATTGTGGATAAACCACTGATTCAGTATGCAGTAGAGGAGGCCGTGGCAGCCGGCTGTACCGAGCTGGTATTTATTACCGGCCGCAATAAGCGCTGTATTGAAGATCACTTTGATAAAGCGTATGAGCTGGAAACCGAGCTGGCTTATCGCAATCAGAACAAATTACTCGATTTTGTGCAGGATATCCTGCCACCTAATGTCACCTGTCTGTATATCCGCCAGCCGGCTGCGCTGGGACTGGGACATGCGGTGTTGTGCAGCCGTGCCGCTGTGGGCAAAGAAAACTTTGCCGTAGTGCTCGCCGATGACCTGATTGATGCCCAGTCCGGCGCATTAAGCCAGATGATGGATGCTTATCACCGTACTGGTTGTAATGTGCTTGGTGTGGAAAATGTCGACCCCCAACAGACTGGAGCTTACGGTATTGTAGAAACCGCCCGCGAAGATAGCTTTGATTATGTCAAAAGTATTGTGGAAAAACCGCATCCGGACGAAGCACCTTCGCATCTGGGGGTAGTGGGACGCTATATTTTATCTGCCCGCATTTTTGATTTTCTCACTAATTTACCGCGCGGGGCGGGCGGAGAAATCCAGTTAACCGATGCCATTGCCCGCTTGCTCACCGAGCAGAAAATGATTGCTTATGCTTTTGCCGGCAGACGCTATGATTGTGGCGATAAGCTTGGCTATCTGGAAGCAACAGTAGCGTATGGAATGAAGCATCCTCTGGTGGGTGAAGAGTTTAAAAAACTGCTACAGCGCATGGTGTGTTAATCGAATGACTGCCTGCTTACCGTTTTGTCGGCAGTCTGATTTTTTGTGGTTATGATTTTGAGGTAAGTTATCAAGAATAATCGTTTCCGATAAATTACCTCATATTCAAATTTAAGCAGTTATGCTGTCTTTAAATGACGTAATGACCACTATCTTTCTTTTATCTGCTCCCAGCTTAAATCAAACTTGGCCAGATATTTTTTCAGCCTGTCGGCATCATTGGCGCGTTGTTTCTGTGCCCGCGATACAGCAAACAGATAACGGCCGGCCTCGGATAGCGTTCGGCTTTTACGGCATACTTCAATTACCTTTTCCAACTGATAGCGGTCGAATTCATCAATTTCAGCCGGAATCAGCGTATTGGTGGGTGTTGTCTGCTGCCAGTGTTGTTGTAGGCGCTGAATTTCATCTTCAACCTGTGTCAAAGTGATATTACCTTGCGTGGCCAGTGTAGCCATGCGGGTAATGGACGCAGTGAGTTCGCGGAAATTACCTGTCCATAGCGCGCTGGCCGAAGTAGCAAAGTTTACATAGCGGGTTCTGGATTGCTGATTAAAACGTGGCATGGTGCCATATTCCTGTGCATAGCGTGCCAGCTCAAAATCAATATTCGGCTCAATATCCTCTTTGCGTTCTGCCAGCCCGGGTAATTGATAACTCCATAAATTAATCCGCGCGTATAAATCTTCCCTGAAAGCGCCACAGGCAATTGCCTGTTTTAAATCTTTATTAGTGCCGGCAATCAACTGAAAGCGGCTGGAGACCAGCTTATCCGAACCCAAAGGGTAAAAATGTTTTTCTTCGATAGCTTTTAACAAAATCGCCTGCTCATCCAGCCCCAGTTCACCGATTTCATCCAGAAACAAAAGGCCGTTATCAGCCTCTTTGAGTAACCCGCTTCTGGGCATAACTGCACCGGTATAAGCCCCTTTGCTATGGCCGAACAAAGTTGACATGGCATTATCACCGCTCAGCGTAGCGCAATTGATTTCCACAAATCGTCCACCAATCTGATGCTTATTCAGTTTTAGCTGATAAATTTGCCGGGCAAGAAACGATTTGCCGGCGCCGGTAGGGCCACATAGCAGGATAGGCGCATACGAGCGGCTGGCTACCTGTTCTATTTCAGTAATCAATTGGTTATAGTGCTGGTTTCTGGTAGCAATGCCGGATTTGAGTAATTCAGTAGCCTGTCCGGCGTATTGCTGAAAGCGAGTCAGAATCTGGTCGTAGCGGTTCAGATTCAGGTCAATGATATTGATTTGTCCGCGGCAGCATAACTGTTGATGCGCTGCCGGCTCAGCTAACGCCATTTCATGCCGTGCTGCTCCTTTGGTCGGCGATAATTGCAGCAGTCTGGCCGGATAAAAGCGTGATTCTGCCAGCAGAAACCAGCAAATCTGCATAACGTGCGTGCCGGTAGTAATATTTAAATAATAATTTTCCTGTTCGTAATCAAATTGATAGCTTTTAGCTAAATCCAGTAAACAGGTATACACCTCCTCAAAATCCCACGGGTCATGTATATGCACTGCAACCGGATTAACCTGTGTATCCGGGGCAATGGTTTTAATATCCTGAATAATTTCAGCCAGTAACTCATTATCATTTACCTGATACAGCAGCTCAAAGCGGGATACCGGTAGTTCCGGATGATTACAGACATCAACCGTTGGCCGCCAGCGCCCCCAGCGTTTTCTGCCTTTACCGCGCTGGTCAAGCACATTGCCTAAAAAGCCGAATACAACGTTTTTCCTGTTCATAGGATTGTTTTACTAGTTTATAAATATAAATAAAATTATATATAAATTTATAAAATAATGTTGGATTTAAACAATATAGGACTAGCAAATAATTTAAAAGTATAATTATTTAATTAAGAAAAATAATAGCTTATAAAAAATATCTAAAAAATTTACCTGTTGGTACAGTAATTGCAATAAAGCCTGTGTCTGCAATACATGCTGTCTGATATGGCAGTCAGGTGCATAGCGAATGCAGTTGGATTGGTCGCAAGATCAGTATAAATGCATTATCAACATGTATCCCTGAGTATGAAAGACACCTCCCTTTCACGGAGTATTTTTGAATAGCTCACTGGATAGAGCAATTGGCACCTAACCAATCTGTGACAGGTTCGATTCCTGTTTCAAAAAACACTTAGTAATACTTGTCGTATTAAGCAATACCAGTCAGTAAATGGGAATAAGCAGAGTAGCAAAAGCTTAGGCACAGGAAAAACCGGTTAACCGAACAAACTCAACATCGTTGTTTTTGTCTGGATAAAAAAACCGGATAGCAGGCAAAATATTTATTAATCATAATCAGGCAGTGATTAGATTATGGTGATGAATCTTTCCCCTGTTATTCCGTTACTTAATCCGTTTGATTGTGTTCATCCGATTTACTGGCTGCAATAGACTGGAGAATGAATATGTTAACCATAATCGATGTAAAAAAAGGTGAGCTGGCTGTTGTAAATAAACGGGATGAAATCAACACCATCGTTAGCGCCGGCCGGCATACTTTCTGGGATCCCTTTTCAGCAATAACTTATTATCCGGTAGATTTGGCCGATACCGAAATCGAACCGAACATCGCTGAAAAGCTACTTAATTTTTATCCGCAGCTAGTAGAAAAATATTGCCATATCGTTAACGTTGCCGATAATGAAATTGCCCTGCGCTATGAAGAAAACATGCTGGTAGAGATTATCATGCCCGCTACCAAAGCACTGTACTGGCAGAGTTATAAGGCGCAATCGATTAAAAAAGTCACTTTGCAGCAGGGCTACCGCCTGCCGGATGAAATAGCGCTGGAACTGATACAGGCCAAAAATACCGCCAGATTAATTACCGGTATCGACAATATCAAACTGCATTATTTTGTAGATGAGCAGATTGGCACACTATTCGTAGATAACCAGTTTGTACAGATTATTCCGCCAAAATCCGTAATAGGCTTATGTGAATTCAAACATAAACTTGTATTGGGAAAATTCAAATTACAGGACAACCGTATCGATGACCTGCTGGCGGCCACGATTGAGCAGAATGCACCAGAACAAATGCAGCAATACTGTGTACAGATGCAGGTAGGCGCTAATCAGGCCGGATTACGCTTCGAGGATGACCTGCTGGTAGAAATCCTGCCGCCGGGAACAAAAAGATTATATTGGCAGAATAATTGCAAGCAGCACATGCAGACTATCGAACTGGCGGCCGGCTACCAGCTTTCAGAACAAATGGTACAGCAATTATTACAGCCAAAATTGCGTAAGAAAGAAGTGATTGGTGACAGCAGCGTGCTGATTGCACAGGTACCGGCCTATCATGTTGGCGTATTAAAAGTAAATGGCAAAGTGGAACAACTACTGGATGCTGGCATTACCGCTTACTGGCGCTTTAACCGCGAAATCAGCGTTGAAATCGTCGATACACGCTTGCAGACTGTCGAAATTTCCGGACAGGAAATTCTAACCCGTGACAAAGTCAATCTGCGTATCAATCTGGTCGCCAACTGGTGTTATACCGATGTATTAACTGCTTTTGCCAAAGCTGCCCAGCCGGTGGAACTCTTGTACCGGCAATTGCAATTTGCCTTACGCGAAGCAATTGGTACCCGCACACTGGATGAATTACTGGAAAACAAAGATGTGATTGACGAAGTCATCAATGCGCATATGCAGGCGAACATGACAGGCTATGGAATTGAAACCATTAGCGTAGGCGTAAAAGACATAATTCTGCCGGGCGACATGAAAACCATACTGGCGCAGGTAGTGGAGGCTGAAAAAGCGGCACAGGCCAATGTAATCCGTCGCCGCGAAGAAACTTCCGCCACCCGCTCCCTGCTGAATACCGCCAGAGTAATGGAAAACAATCCGGTGGCTTTGCGCCTGAAAGAAATGGAAACACTGGAACGCATTGCTGAACGCATCGACAAAATTTCAGTTGTGGGCGGTCTGGATCAGTTATTACATGGTTTGATTAACATTCAGGCGAAATAGCAGCCTAACCTAGGCTGATTGATTAACAGAAAAATAATGAAAGATAAAAATGCACAAATATGAAGTATTAAAAGAAAATAAAACCCGTCCCGTAAAAATGTGGACTAAAGGCGTACCAGTAGAAGATGTTGCCAAAGCACAATTGCTGCAAACCGCAGAACTGCCCTTTATTTTTAAACATATTGCCGTAATGCCCGATGTACATCTGGGACGAGGTTCCACCGTTGGTAGCGTGATTCCCACCACCGGCGCAGTTATTCCGGCTGCGGTTGGCGTGGATATCGGCTGTGGCATGATGGCTGTGCAATTATCACTTACCGCACAGGATTTGCCGGAAGATTTAATGCCATTGCGGCAGGCGATTGAAAAAGCCGTACCGCATGGCTCCACCCCGGGTAATAAAAAATATGATAAAGGTAGCTGGCATAATCCGCCACCGATTGTACAAGCGTACTGGCAGCAGTTATTGCCCGGCTTTGAAAAACTCACCAGCAAATATCCGCGCTTTTTAAAAGCCAATAGCTTGCATCATCTGGGTACACTGGGCAGCGGTAATCATTTTATCGAAGTTTGTCTGGATGAAACCGATCAGGTATGGATTATGCTGCACAGCGGTTCCCGTGGTATTGGCCATGCCATTGGCAAATATTTCAGTGAGCTGGCACAAAAAGAAATGAAAAAGTATTTTATTGATACCTATCTGCCCAATAACGATCTGGCGTATTTTGCCGAAGGCACCGAATATTGTCGTGATTATCTGCAAGCTGTGCATTGGGCGCAGGACTTTGCCCGCGTAAACCGTGAAGTGATGATGCACAACACCATTGCTGCATTACGCCAAGTGATAGATGTGCCATTTACCACGCATCTGCAAACCATAAACTGCCATCATAACTACGTGCAGAAAGAACAGCACTTTGGTAAGAATGTATTTGTTACCCGTAAGGGTGCTGTGTCTGCACGCGAGGGCGAACTGGGGATTATTCCGGGCTCAATGGGAGCAAAAAGTTATATCGTGCGCGGTTTGGGAAACACCGAAAGCTTTCATTCCTGTTCGCATGGTGCAGGGCGGGTAATGAGCCGCGCCGAAGCCAAAAGGAGATTCACCGTTGCCGACCAGATGCAGGCTACCGCCCATGTAGAATGTCGTAAAGATGCGGAAGTAATCGACGAAATTCCACTGGCGTACAAAGATATCGATGCCGTAATGCAGGCGCAGCAGGAGCTGGTGGAAATCAGGCATCAATTGCGTCAGGTTATCTGTGTCAAAGGCTGATGATTTAGTTGGTTTTGCTGTATCAGATATTTAGCCAGTTCAGATTGGCTACTGAATATAATCATGACAATGAAAAAGGATGGCTATGCCATCTTTTTTGATGGAATAAAGTGATTCAAACATCTACCTGCGCATTTAAGACATTGTATGCAATCAATGCCCGCTGTGCTTTTACTGCATCACCCATCAGGGTAACAACGCCATTATCCGCAGCCATGACCACTTTGATTTTCTCTGCCTTAGTTGGTTAAATACCAAATTGAATGCAACTTATTACTGCAAAAAGTGCTATAGAAGAAAATAAAGTATTTGCAATGATGCCTCCTGCGCAACTGCTATCGTTATTAAATAATGGATGACTGAGCAATACAGCAAACATCAGAAAATCAATCATACTCAATCGGTACAGGCAAAATGCAATGTGCTGAGCTGTTACCCAATCTGTTGCCAGAATCAATCGCCACCTGTAAAAGCAATATACACAATGCAGGACAGAAGTTTAATATTAAAGACCCTATAACGCAGTTATTGCTAAGTAGCGGATATTATTTTGTACCCTGATGCACCAATAAGCAGCCATACTGATAAAATACACTATTACCGCTTAAATATCACAATAAGCCTAATATTTAACACACAGATTTTTATTGGAATTTAATCATGGCCATCAGTATCCAGCAACGAGACCAATTACAACGCCAAATATGGAAAATTGCCGACGAAGTAAGAGGCGCTGTCGATGGCTGGGATTTCAAACAATACGTACTTGGCACCTTGTTTTATCGCTTTATTAGTGAAAACTTTGCTGATTATATGCAGGCTGGCGATGAAAGTATTGATTATAAATCAATTTCCGATGATAAGATTACCGACGAAATCAAACAGGATGCCATTAAATCCAAAGGCTATTTTATTTATCCTAGCCAATTATTTTGTAAAATTGTAACGGAAGTTAGCACCAATCCCTGTTTAAATACTGACTTGGCTAATATTTTCAATGCGATTGAAAGTTCAGCTATCGGCTATCCTTCCGAAAGCGATATTAAAGGGTTATTTGCCGATTTTGACACCACCAGCAACCGCTTAGGCAATACTGTAGCCGACAAAAACAAACGGCTAGCCGCCGTACTTAATGGCATTGCCGAGCTGGATTTTGGGCAATTTGAAGATAATCATATTGACGTGTTTGGTGATGCTTATGAATATTTAATCTCCAATTATGCTTCTAAAGCCGGTAAATCAGGAGGAGAATTTTTCACCCCGCCGAATGTATCCAAATTAATCGCACAATTAGCCTTACATAATCAAACAAAAATCAATAAAATCTATGACCCAGCGGCAGGCTCAGGCTCTTTATTGTTACAGGCAAAAAAACAGTTTGATAAGCATATCATTGAGGATGGATTCTATGGTCAGGAAATTAACCATACCACCTATAATCTTGCTCGTATGAATATGTTTCTACACAACATCAATTACGATAAATTTGAAATTGTCTTGGGGGATACACTACTTAATCCTAAGTTTGGCAACGAAAAGCCATTTGATGCCATTGTTTCCAATCCGCCTTATTCAATTAAATGGATTGGCAGTGATGATCCAACCTTAATCAATGATGACCGATATGCCCCCGCTGGCATACTTGCACCAAAATCAAAAGCCGATTTTGCCTTTATTCTACATGCATTAAGCTACTTGTCTGAGCGAGGACGGGCGGCGATTGTTACTTTTCCGGGTATTTTTTATCGAGGTGGTGCTGAGCAAAAAATCCGTAAATATTTAATCGATAATAATTTTGTTGAAACCGTGATATCACTGGCACCAAACTTATTTTATGGTACCTCAATTGCGGTCAATATTCTGGTGCTGGCAAAAAATAAAACCGTCAGAACCACACAATTTATGGATGCCAGCAAACTGTTTAAAAAAGAAACCAATAATAATGTCCTAACTGATAAGCATATTGAAGAAATTGTGCAAGTATTTGCCAGCAAGCAAGACATCGAATATTTTGCCAAATCGGTTGCTAATCAAACCATTGCCGACAATGACTATAATTTATCGGTAAGCTCATATGTGGAAGCCGAAGATACCCGTGAAATCATTGATATTAATAAGCTTAATGCAGAATTAAAAGAAACGGTGGCTAAAATTGATCGCTTACGCGCCCAAATTGATGCAATTGTGGCGGAGATTGATGCATGAGCAATAATCACATTCAAATTTACCATGTTAATAATCAACAAGTTTATGTTGAAGCTTATTTTAAAAAAGCAACTGTTCAGAAAATCCGAACAGTTCAACAACATTCACGAAATGTTTATAGTGGGGTAGAAATATCTTATCTGAAAACCATCAACGTATTAGCAAATAAAGCGAAACAGGAAAGTCGCAAGAAATGAGTAACAATTCAAATATGCAAAACAGTATCGCTAAGCTACTTGATGGGGAAGCGGTTGAGTGGAAACCATTAGGGGAAGTAATAAAATCTTTGAAAACGGGGCTAAATCCACGAAATAACTTTAAGTTGAATACATCCGATGCTATGAATTTCTATATAACTGTTCGAGAAATTCAGAATGGAAAGATAGTCTTCCTTGATAAGACTGATAAAATTAATAACCAAGCTTTAGAGCTTATAAACAACCGCTCGAATTTAGAGGCTGGCGACATCTTATTTTCGGGGACAGGGACGGTAGGAAAAACAGCTGTTATTGATGAAAAACCTAAAAATTGGAATATCAAAGAAGGAGTCTATGTAATAAAACCTGTTCAAGAAATAGTTGTTTCAAAATACTTATCTCATTTATTTAATTCAAAATATATAGTAAATGAATATAGTAAAAAAATTGTTGGTTCGCCAGTTATTAGTTTACCAATGAGTGAATTAAAAAAAATTCAAATTCCTATTCCTTCGCTACACATACAGACTGAAATCGTCCGTATCTTAGACACTTTTACAGAGCTTACAGCAGAGCTTACAGCAGAGCTTACAGCACGGAAAAAACAATACGATTATTATCGAGATAAATTATTGACATTTAAAGAGGATGAGGTTGAGTGGAAGACCTTAGGAGAAATAGCAGAAAATCTTGATTATATGAGGAAACCTGTAACAAGTGGCCTAAGAAAGTCAGGTAGCATACCGTATTATGGAGCATCTGGTATTGTTGATTATGTAGAAGACTATCTTTTCGAAGAAGATTTATTGCTTATATCAGAAGATGGCGCAAATTTATTAGCAAGAAATACTCCTATAGCATTTAGTATTACAGGCAAGACTTGGGTAAATAATCACGCTCACGTATTGAAATTTAAGACTTATGGTGAACGTAAGTTCATTGAGTATTTTTTAAATAATATAGATTTAACACCTTATATTTCAGGTGCTGCACAACCTAAATTAAATCAAAAGAATTTAAATAGCATCAAAATCCCTATTCTTCCGTTGACAAAGTTAACTCAAATTGTCGAAATCTTAGATAAATTTGATGCGTTAACAAATTCCATGACCGAAGGTTTACCGTGTGAGATTGAGTTACGCCAAAAACAGTACGAGTATTATCGGGATTTATTATTGGACTTTCCTAAGGTGGAAGATAAATAAGACAAGATAATCAGAATATGAATAATACACTGATAAATATTGCAAAACAGCTTGATAAAATTGCCAAAAACGGAAAAAAAGCCCAATTGATTTATGCCTTTAATGGCACCGGTAAAACACGTTTATCGCAAGCGTTTAAAGAATTCATTGTATCGCAGAATAAATCGGATGAAGAAGACAGTAGTGCTTTAACACGGCATAAGATTCTTTACTATAACGCATTTACTGAGGATTTATTTGTCTGGGATAACGATAAATATCAGCAAGGCGAGCATCAGTTAAGCATACAACCCAATTCATTTACGGACTGGATTCTGAAAGAGCAAGGGCAGGAACAAAATGTGGCCAGATACTTCCAAGCTTATACTCAGCAAAACCTAACGCCACATTTCAATGAAGATTTTTCTGCTATTACTTTTTCGCTCGCAGCAGGTAATGATCAGCGTATCGAGAATATTAAAATCTCCAAGGGGGAAGAAAATAATTTAATTTGGAGTATTTTTTTCACCTTGATTAGTTTGGTGATTGCCGAGCGCAATATTGCGGAAAAAAGCGAGCGTTCCACTAATGAGTTTGACCAATTACGCTATATTTTTATTGATGATCCGGTTAGCTCATTAGATGAGAATCATCTGATTCAATTGGCAGTGGATATTGCCCAATTAATCAAATCCAGTGAATCTGACATTAAATTTATTATCACTACCCATAATCCACTGTTTTATAATGTACTTTATAATGAATTGAAGTTGCCAAACGGTTATATTCTAAGACGATTAGCAGATGGCTATTTTGAACTAGAAAACAAACAAGGCGATTCAAATCACAGCTTTTCCTATCATCTGTATTTAAAACAGTTGCTGCAAGAAGCGATTAAAGAAAATAAAATTGAAAAATATCATTTTACCCTATTACGTAATCTGTATGAAAAAACCGCCTGTTTTTTAGGCTATCGGCATTGGTCAGACTTGCTGCCTGATGATAGAGACGTATACTTAACCCGCATAATCAATTTTACCAGTCATTCAACCTTATCCAATGAAATGGTGCCCGAGCCTTCTGAGCCTGAAAAACAAATTGTTGCCTTTTTACTGAATCATTTACTCGAAAATTACAATTTTAACTAGCAGGAGTGGACGATGGTCAATTACACAACCCCGATTGCCGAAACCGATCACTATATTATTTTAGATAACTACACCAAGCTTGAAGAGCCGGCGGCTGGATATCAAACGGAAAATGAATTAGAAAACGAATTGATTCAGGATTTATGCCGTCAAGGATATGAATATTTGCCTGAGCTGAATAATCAGCAGAAATTGTTGGCCAATATTCGGGTGCAGTTGCAAACGCTCAACAATATGCAGTTTAGCGATGAGGAATGGCAGCGATTTGTATTAGAGTATCTGGATAAACCGAATGAATCGATGGTCGATAAAAGCCGTAAAATTCACCATAATCACATCTACGATTTTGTGTTTGATGATGGGCATATTCAGAATATCTATCTGCTCGATAAAAAAAATCTCAGCAACAATAAATTACAGGTGATTCGCCAGTTTCAGCAAACCGGTGATTATGCTAATCGCTACGATGTTACCATCTTAGTTAATGGCCTGCCTTTGGTACAGGTGGAGCTTAAAAGACGAGACTTGGCCATTCGTGAAGCGTTTGGTCAAGTTCATCGCTACAGTAAAGAGAGTTTTAATCATGACAATTCCCTGTTTAAATATCTACAGTTATTTGTAATTTCAAACGGTACCGATACCCAGTATTTTGCCAACACCACTAAACGGGATAAGACCAGCTTTGATTTCACCATAAACTGGGCGAATGTTGAAAACGAACCAATTAAAGACTTAAAAGATTTTACTGCCACTTTTTTTGCCAGCCGTGTGCTGTTAAGTGTTTTAATCACTTACTCCGTTCTGGACATCAGTGATACTTTATTGATTATGCGCCCTTACCAGATTGCCGCAACCGAACGGATTTTATGGCAGATTATCAGTGCTTATCAGGCCAAAAACTGGAGTAGCCCACATAGTGGGGGCTTTATCTGGCACACTACCGGATCAGGAAAAACCCTCACCAGCTTTAAAGCAGCGCGTCTGGCCACTGAGCTGGAATTTATTGATAAAGTGTTTTTTGTGGTAGATCGTAAGGATCTGGATTATCAAACCATGAAAGAGTATCAGAAATTCTCAAAAGACAGTGTCAATGGTTCCGATAGTACTGCCGGACTGGAGCGCAATATTGAAAAACAGGATAATAAAATTATTGTTACCACCATTCAAAAACTCAATAATCTGATAAAAACTAAGGATGATTTAGCAATCTATAATAAACAGGTCGTGTTTATTTTTGATGAAGCACATCGCTCACAATTTGGTGAAGCACAAAAAAATATTAAGAAAAAGTTCAAAAAATATTATCAGTTTGGTTTCACCGGCACCCCAATTCTGGACGCTAATGCATTTGGCGAACAAACTACCGCCAAAGTATTCGGGCGTGAGTTGCATAGCTATCTGATTACCGACGCTATTCGCGATAAAAAAGTACTTAAATTTAAAGTTGACTACAATGATGTACGCCCGCATTTTAAAGCGATTGAATGCGAGCAAAATCTGGACAAACTCAGTGCTGCTGAAAATAAGCAAGCATTACTGCATCCCAAACGGATTGAACAGATCAGCCAATATATCCTAAAACGTTTTAAACAAAAAACGCATCGTTCAAATGGCAACGGCAAAGGATTTAATGCCATGTTTGCCGTGAGCAGTGTGGACGCGGCAAAGCTGTATTATGAGTCGTTAAAAAAGCTGCAACAATCATCCAGTAAGCCATTGAAAATTGCTACGATCTTTTCCTTTGCTGCTAATGAGCAACAAGACCCCGCTGGTGCTATTGCTGATGAAAGCTTTGAAACCAATGCGTTAAATCAAAGTGCCAAAGAGTTTTTAGCCTCTGCGATTGATGATTACAATCAAATGTTTAAATCTAACTATGATGTTAGCAGCGGGCAATTTCAGAATTATTACCGTGATTTATCTTTGCGCGTTAAAAAGCAGGAAATTGATTTATTAATCGTGGTGGGTATGTTTCTAACCGGCTTTGATGCGCCAACCCTCAATACGCTATTTGTCGATAAAAACTTACGTTTTCATGGCTTAATCCAAGCTTTTTCACGCACCAATCGTATCTATGATGACACCAAAACCTGCGGTAATATTGTGGCATTTCGTGATTTAGAACCAGCCACCATTGACGCCATCAAACTATTTGGCCAAAAAAACACTCAGGATGTGGTATTAGAAAAAAGTTATGATGAATATATGCAAGGCTACACCGATGAGATTTCCGGTGAAATCCATAGCGGATATTTAGCTCTTGTGGCTGAGCTACAGCAACGTTTTCCCCATCCGGATCAGATTATTACTGAAAAAGATAAAAAAGCGTTTGTTAAATTATTTGGCCAGTATTTACGTGCCGATAATGCATTACAGAATTATGATGAATATATTGCTTTAAAGGCATTGCAACAGCTGGATACAACGGATAAACAGGCGGTTGAACAGTTTAAAGCGCAGTATTATGTTTCAGATGAAGCTTTTGAACGGATGCAAAAGATTAAGCTGCCAACAGAAAGAGCAATCCAGAATTACCGTTCAACTTACCATGATATTCGTGACTGGCTGTATAGACAACAAGCCGCTGAAAAACAGGAGCAGCTAACCATTGATTGGGATGATGTGGTTTTTGAGGTGGACTTATTAAAATCGCAAGAAATCAATTTGGATTATATTCTGGAATTAATTTTTGAGCAGAACAAGCAAGATAAGAATAAACAAGTCATTGTTGACGATACACAGCGCTTAATCCGCTCCAGTTTAGGCTATCGTGCCAAGGAAGAATTGGTTATTGAATTTATTCAACATACCGATTTAAATGCTATTGCTGATAAAGCCGGTATGATTGATGCCTTTTACCAGTATGCCCAACAGCAGCAACAGGCTGAGGTTAAGGCATTAATTGGTGATGAAAATTTAAATGAAGCTGCTGCTAAACGTTATATTGCATCCTCATTAAGGCGTGAATATGCTACTGACAACGGCACGGAGCTGAACGAAATCCTGCCCAAAATGAGCCCGCTTAATCCGCAATATTTACCCAAAAAACAAAAGGTATACCAGAAAATTGTTGAGCTGGTTGAGAAGTTTAAAGGCATAGGTGGCGAAATTTAATTGTGAACCATCAGGAAGAGGAGATGAGAATTAACGTTTTATCTTCCTGATAAAAACTGATTAATTCAGGCGTGCTTAATATGCTTTCATGCAATCGTAATGGAATGGTTAATATTCCTTTCTCAGGATAAATTCGCGTGCAACAAGTTACGTTGTTTGTGTGAATATTTTATATTTGATTGGCTGGATATTGTTTGATGTTTTATGGGCAAGTGGTATAACAAAGCGGTAGTTGTTCTTTGTTTATTTCTCTTGCCGGTGTTTGATGATTAAATAGATATCAATTCAGTATTTGGTTGGATGCGGACGATTAAGTGTGCCATATGGCTACGCTAATATGTGCAGTTAAACGGATATAGTCTGTGCTGATACTCTATGGTTTTCCCGCTGATGGGTGTTATTGCGGGCAACTCAGATTCATTATTCATCAGCCAGTTTTGTGGTAGCCAGTATATTCAGCTAGCCAGTCTGATAGCCAAGATTCTACCCACGAGGCATCTGGCTGAAATACTATTGTTTAATATTGCACGCTTAAATTTATTGTATTCAATGCTTGTAAGCGATGTGGATTTTAATTACTGTCACGTCTGATTTGATTGGCTAATCGGCACTTTGCTTAACAAGTGCTGATAATATTTTATGATAAGAATTAGCGGCGTTTTATTTGTGTTGTTATAGCTGTGCAGCCGGTTGCTCTGTGCCGGTGCAGCAAGCTGTTTGTTGGAAAAGTTGTCAGGCAGACTATCTGGCTTTATCGTAAGGTAAGAGGCAATATAAGCAATTTAAATGGGATAAAATTAATTGTTAACTGAATTTAATCGCCCATACCATGCTTGTAAGCACTGCCAGTATAATTACCGCGTTTTTCTCAAGCCGGCTTCTGGCAAATTTGCAATGAATTATCTGCATAATAACCAATATTAAAGTTAAAATAGTTGTTCCAATCGCTGTATTTGCAGAACTATCTTCTGGCAATTGAACTATCGTCTTATCCATTCCCTGCATCCACTGATATTTATTAGTTGAAGTACCCAATAATATTAATAGCCCTATAATATAAATTATCGGGTATATAAATTTATTAATGTTTTTCACCTTGGCACCCGCACAAATTTTGGCCAGAATTTAACAATAAAATCGCCATATGATGTATTTTTATTTATTGTCTCAATGGATAAATCTATACTTCGATTATAGCGTGCTCCTATAATTGATAAAAAAGGATGGCTGAGCCATCCTTTTGGTGTGATAAGGTGATTTAAATATCTACCTGCGCATTTAAGGCGTTGTTTTCGATAAATGCGCGCCGTGGTTCAACTTCATCACCCATCAGGGTAACAAAGACATCATCTGCAGCCATCGCGTCTTCGATTCTGACTTTCAGCAGCCGGCGTACGGTGGGATCCATGGTGGTTTCCCATAGCTGTTCGGGGTTCATCTCGCCCAGCCCTTTATAACGCTGAATACTTAGCCCTTTCTGGGCGGTAGTCATCAGTAAGTCCAGTGCCTGAGCAAAGCCGGTAACTTTGTTGCTATTGTCACCTTTAACCACTTCAATCGGCGCATCGATGATGCCGCTTAAGGTGGCGGCCGTCTGGCGAATATTCTGGTAGGCACGGCTTTCAGCAAATTTTTGCTCCAGATAGCTAACCATCTGATTACCGTGCAATTGACGGGTGATTTTAATCATTTGCACTTCATCGTCAGCACCGATGCGTTCCAGCCTGATATTGTCATCATTAACCAGTGTGGTTAATGTTTGTACGGCTTTTTCGGCACTGGCTACGGTGCTTAAATCCAGATTCTCATTCCAGTAGAGCAGGGCATTCAGTACGGCACTGTCAATGATGCGACTTTCACGCATAATTATGTTTTGTGTCAGAATATATTGTTTGGCAATTTCGGCCAAGGCATTACCCTCAAGGGTGTTGTCGCCAATAATTAGCCGTATCTTGTCCAGTGCCAGACTGAGCAGGAATTGGTCTTTTTCAAATTCGTCTTTGAGGTAGCGCTCTTGTTTGCCGTGTTTGGCCTTGTAAAGCGGCGGCTGGGCTATATAAACATAACCGCGTTCTACCAGCTCAGGCATTTGCCGGTAGAAGAATGTCAGCAGCAGGGTACGGATATGCGCGCCGTCTACGTCGGCATCGGTCATGATGATAATGCGATGGTAACGCAGTTTTTCAGGGTTGAATTCTTCTTTACCGATGCCTGCACCCAGTGCGGTGATTAAGGTGGCTACTTCCTGACTGGCCAGCATTTTTTCAAAGCGAGCCTTTTCTACATTCAGAATTTTACCTTTCAGCGGTAAGATGGCCTGAAATTTACGGTCACGCCCTTGTTTGGCGGAACCACCGGCTGAATCCCCTTCGACCAGATACAATTCTGATAAAGCAGGGTCTTTTTCCTGACAGTCTGCCAGTTTGCCCGGCAGCCCCAAGCCATCCATCACTCCTTTACGCCGAGTAATTTCACGTGCTTTACGTGCCGCTTCACGCGCCCGTGCTGCATCGACAATTTTACCGGTAATGATTTTGGCTTCAGTTGGGTTTTCTTCCAGAAATTCAGACAGGGCTTTGCTTAATACTTCGTTAACCACCGGGCCGATTTCGCCGGAAACCAGTTTGTCTTTGGTTTGAGATGAGAATTTGGGATCGGGCAGTTTAACGGATAATACGCAGGTTAATCCTTCGCGCATGTCATCGCCATTGGTGTCTACTTTGGCTTTTTTGGCTACTTCGTTCGCTTCAATGTAGTTGTTGATGGTACGGGTCATCACTTGACGCAAGGCAGTCAGGTGGGAGCCACCATCACGTTGGGGAATATTGTTGGTGAAACACTGTACATTTTCCTGATAGCTGTCGTTCCATTGCATGGCACATTCGACGCTCATGCCATCTTTTTCACCGGCAGCATAGAAAACTTTTTCATGTAAAGCTGTTTTGTTGCGGCTCATGTATTGTACGAAGCCGGCAATACCACCACTAAAGGCAAAGTTTTCATGCTTGCCATCGCGCTTGTCGAAAAGTTCGATGCTCACGCCATTGTTCAGAAAGGACAGTTCGCGGATGCGCTTGGCCAGAGTCTCAAAGTGGTAATCGATATTGCCGAAGGTATCGGTACTGGCTAAGAACTGTACTCGTGTGCCCTGTTTGTCGGTATCGCCTACTACAACGAGCGGAGCCACAACATCACCACGGCGGAATTCAACAAAGTGTTCTTTATTATTGCGATAGATGGTCAGGCGCAGCCAGTCAGACAGGGCATTGACTACAGAAACGCCTACACCATGCAAGCCGCCGGAAATTTTGTAACTGTTGTTATCAAATTTACCGCCAGCATGCAGAATGGTCATAATCACTTCGGCAGCAGAACGGTGTTCTTCCGGGTGCATATCGGTGGGAATACCGCGACCATTATCTTCGATGGTAATGGAGTTATCAGCATTCACGGCTACGGTGATGTGATCACAATAACCACCCAGTGCTTCGTCAATGGCATTATCCAGAACTTCAAATACCATGTGATGCAGGCCAGTACCATCTTGGGTATCGCCAATATACATGCCGGGACGTTTGCGCACGGCATCTAAACCTTTTAGTACTTTGATGCTGTCGGCACCGTAATCTTCAGAGCTGTGATCTGTCATAAGAATTCTTTACTAAATCTGGAGCAGCGGTCATGCTGTTAAATGATGTACCTGTAGCCGGGATTTGATGCTAAACGCAATTCCGGTTTGCCTGTGTAAACAAGCTTGTTTCAGGGCAATTGACCAAAAGACTATTATAACAGAAAATCAGTTTTTTTTCATCCAGTTGTTATATTTAACATGATGTTTTGTCTGATTTTTATTTATGGATAATAATGCTGAATGTAAATAATAAACTGCCGTAAATCAGTTTGCTGGTTTCATAACGGCAAGGTGATTTACGGCAGTTGCTAAACTATTGTATGAATGGTATTTAAATACGCATCGGCATGACAATATATTTGAAATTCGGATTGTTGGGGATGGTAAAGAGGGTAGAGCGGTTTGCATCACCAAAAGCCAGCTGCAAGTCTTCTACATGCACATTACGCAATACGTCCATGAGGTAGTTGATGTTAAAGCCCACTTCCAGTGTATCGCCCTGATAGGCAATTTCCAGTTCTTCGCGCGCTTCTTCCTGCTCGTTATTGTTACAGGTTACGCTCAGCAGGCCGGGTTGGATTTGCAGACGGGCACCGCGGAATTTTTCATTGGCCAAAATAGCAGCCCGTTCCAGTGCACCCAGCAGCTCGGTACGATTGGCCAGAAAGATTTTATCGTTGTCTAGTGGAATCACACGGTTGTAATCCGGAAATTTACCATCTACTACTTTGGAAACGATAATGGTGTCATTGCAGCGAAAACGCACTTGATTATTCAAAAGTTCAATGGTTATCGGCTGTTCGGGAAAGGTGAGTAGCTTAAACAGCTCCAGTACGGTTTTGCGCGGCAGAATGACTTCTGCTTTAGGTAAATCGGCTTCGATATTGCAGGCAGCATAGGCCAGACGATGCCCGTCGGTGGCAACCAGTCGCAGCTGATTGCCTTCGGTTTGCATCAGCAGGCCGTTGAGGTAATAACGAATATCCTGAATAGCCATGCTGTACTGTACCTGTGACAGCATTTGGCGGAATGCTTCCTGTGGCAGGGTAAAGGTAGCATCGACATTTTCGCCAACGCTCATCAGCGGGAAGTCTTCTGCCGGTAAGGTTTGCAGATTAAAGCGGCTTTTACCGGCTTTCAGCTCCAGACGGTTGTTGCTCCAGCCCAGTGACACTATGGCGCCGGCAGGCAGGGCGCGCAGAATATCTTGCAGTTTTTTGGCATTGGTGGTGATGCGGAAGTCCTCAGCTTCACTTTTCGGCCCTACGGTATCAATCTGAATTTCCAGATCGGTGGCCAGAATTTTAATTTGCCCCTGATGGTTTTCCAGTAATACATTAGACAGTATCGGTAAGGTATGGCGACGTTCAACAATGCCGGTTACGGCTTGTAGCGGTTTGAGTAAACTATCGCGTTCTGCTTGTAAAATCAGCATATTCTATTCCTTGGTTTAATCTCGCAAAATCATCATTAAGGTTTCATACGCTTTGGTTGTTTCGGCATCATTTTTGCGGAGTTTGGAGATGCTTTTTACCGCGTGCATAACCGTTGTGTGGTCGCGACCACCAAATCCGCTACCAATAGCGGGTAAACTAAGTGGAGTAAGCTCTTTGGCTAATGTCATGGCAATCTGGCGCGGACGAGCCAGATTACGGGTGCGTTTTTTGCCCACCATGTCACTGATGGTAATGCCATAAAATTTGGCTACTGTATTCTGGATATGTTCCAATGTCATCGGTTTGTGATTGACGGCCAGAATATCCTGTAATGCTTCTGTGGCCAAACCCACATCAATCGGCCGGCTGGCAAAACGGCTCTGCGCCACTACACGCTTAAATGCACCTTCCAGTTCGCGTACATTGCTGCGGATATGTTTGGCAATGAAAAATGCGGCTTCATCTTCCAGTTTTACCTGCGCCAGCTCGGCTTTTTTCTGTAGAATGGCCACACGCATTTCCAGTTCTGGCGGTTCGAGTTCCAGACTCAGCCCCCAGGAAAAACGTGATTTCAGGCGGTCATCCATGCCATCAATATGGGTAGGCAGGGTATCACAAGTAAGAATAACCTGTTTTTTTTCGTCAATTAAATGATTATAGACGTAAAAAAACTCTTCCATGGTGCGGTCTTTGCCGGCAATAAACTGCACATCATCCATAATCAGCAAATCTACCTGCTGATACTGCTGGCGCATGGCATCAAAAGATTTGGCATGAAATGCGTTCATGATGCCGCGAATAAATTCATCGGCATGAATGTAACGTATTTTTACTTTGGCTTCAGCGGCAAAGAGCTGGTTGCCAATGGCTTGTACCAGATGCGTTTTACCCAAACCAGTACTGCCATAGACAAAAAACGGGTTGTACATGCTGTTGCCCGGATTCTCAGCAATAGACAGGGCGGCAGCATGAGCCAGACGGTTGCCTTTACCTTGTACCAGAGCTGCGAAAGTGTGCTCAGGATTCAGGTTGGTTTCGGTATAGCGGGATTTTTTACTATTTTCATGAGCTGAATCGGCTGCAATTGCCGGTGCAGCCGCTTCGTGTTTTTCTGCTTTGGCCGGTTTGATATTGCTGTTTTCGCCATTGTCGGCAGGACTACTATCGCTTTTAGACTGGCTGTGTCGCAGCCGTTTGGCGATGATGTCCTGAGCGGATTCAGTCCGTTTGGGTGCTGCACGTGTTTTGGCTGTCGCCTCAGGAGTTGCTGGGTCTGTTTTGGGTATGATTTCGGCCGGATTTTCAGTCACTACTGTAGCGGCTGCCGTGTCTACAGTAGCCGTGCTGGCTGGGGTACTTGGTAATACTGCCTGTGTGGCTGCCTGCAAGGGGCGCCCCTGACCGATTTTCAGAATTAATGGTGTGCTGCCATCAGGCAAAATAGCTTGTCTGGCACTTTCTACAGCAGGCCAGAAACGTTCGCGGATATGGTTAAACGTAAATGTATTACGTGCAAAAATTACCCAGTTGCCATTTTCCTCGCCTACGGTTAACGGAGCAATCCACATCTGGTATTGCTGGGCGGGTAAGCTTTGCTTTAATTGCAATAGGCACTGTGGCCAAAATTCTGTCAGGGTCATGCGTGAAGCTTAAATTATCTGTCAATCGGGACTGGCTAAAGGCTGGAAACAAAATGCACCTATTATGCTAATTATACGCAATAAACAGGTTTATGACTATGATTTGTACTTTATGTTAAAGCTGTTGCCGTCAAGCTTTGCTGTAGATTATATTGATTGACAAAGTGCTGTTCTTGTTGTGTAATGCTACGTTTTATTTAGAGTTAATTCGGGAATAAATTATGAAACGCACTTATCAACCATCCGTTACCCGCCGCAAACGCACTCATGGTTTTCTGGTACGTAGCAAAACTCGTGGCGGACGCGCTGTACTGGCAGCCCGTCGTGCTAAGGGTCGTAAACGTTTGGCTGTGTAAGAATAAGAATGGATTATCATTTTGGCAAAAAATATCGCCTATTAAAAACGGATGATTTTTCATCCGTTTTTGCGTTACGTTGCCAAAAAAGCCGTGCCTGGATTCAGGTTTTTCAGGCACGCAATGCTTTGGGTTTCCCGCGTCTGGGATTGATAGTTGCCAAAAAAGTGGCCAGACGTGCCAACCGGCGTAATTACATGAAACGAGTGTTACGGGAATGGTTTCGCCTGCACCGGCATGAGTTGCCTCCGGTTGATATAATCATTCGTATACGTCAGCCATTCCGGCACACGGAATATGCTGGCGTAGTCAGGACTTTACAGCAGTTGCTTGTGGCAACTGACGGGTGTAAAGCAACGTCGCAATGAGATATTTATTGCTGGGTCTGATTCGGTTTTATCAGTATGCCATCAGCCCGCTGCTGCCACCACGTTGCCGTTATAGCCCGACCTGTTCGCAATATGCAGTGCTGGCACTGCAAAAATACGGGGTATTTAAGGGTAGCTGGCTGGCGATAAAACGCATTTGCCGCTGTCATCCATGGGGTGGCTGCGGTCATGATCCACTTCCTTAGCGAACACACACGGAATACACTATGGATTTCAAACGATTATTGATATTTTTTGTGCTGACTATGGCGATTTTAATTGGTTGGGAAAAGTTATATCCACAACCTGAAAATCAGCCTGCAACACAACAAACATCAGCTACCAGCAATGCTACTTCTGCCAATGTGGCTGCTGATGGTGCTTTAAGTAAAACAGAGCCGATAACGGTTAGTACCGATACTGTTAAAGCGATTATTGATGAAAAAAGCGGTGATTTACGCCAGCTTACACTCAATAAATATAAAGCCACCAGTGACGCTAATAAGCCTTTTGTGTTGTTGGATAATGGTACTAATGGCCATCAGTATATTGCCCAGTCGGTGTTGTTGAACCGTCAGGGCGACTATCAGTTTAAAAATCTCACATTTACTGCGGCACAAAAACAGTACACGCTTAACGGTGACAAGCTTGATGTGCGTTTGACTGCTGCGGAACAAGATGGCGTGCAGGTTAGCAAAGTCTATACCTTCACCAAAGGCAGCTATCTGATTGGGCTGCGTTATGAGATTACCAATCATAATGCTCAGCCATTGCAAATGGATGTGGCCTACCGAGTGTTGCGCGATGACAAAGAGCCGGAAGGTAGCGGTTATTTTGATCATACTTATACTGGCCCGGTGTTGTATACCCCGAATGGTAAGTTTGAAAAAGTAGCCTTTAAGGATCTGGACAGTGATTATGCTTCTGGTCGCGACCGGGCAGATTATGAGCGTAAAACCAACACTGGCTGGATTGGTATGACCCAGCATTACTTTATGACTACATGGATTCTGCAACCCAAAGGTGGCAGCAGTGTTTGTGGCAGCAGTGATTGCCAGATTGATATCCGTAAACGCAGTGATGGCCTGTATTCGACTGGTGTGCGTGTACCTTTAAAAGATATTGGTGCCAATTCTACTGGCAGTTTCGGTATTTCCCTGTACGCTGGTCCGCAGATTTATTCTGTCATTACCAAAGTTGCTGATCATCTACAGATGATTAAAGACTACGGCAAAGTGTCGTTGTTCTCTTCACCTTTATTCTGGCTGCTGAACTGGTGGCATGGTTTGGTACAGAACTGGGGCTGGGCGATTATTCTGTTAACGCTCACTGTGAAAGCAATTCTGTTTCCGCTTACCCATGCATCGTATAAATCCATGGCTAAAATGCGTGCTGTGGCGCCACGCTTGCAGGCATTGAAAGATCAATACGGTGATGATCGCATGCGTATGCAGCAGGAAATGATGTCGCTGTACAAAAAGGAAAAAATCAATCCTGTTGGCGGTTGTTTGCCGATGCTGTTGCAGATTCCGGTATTTATCGGCTTGTATTGGGCTTTGTTTGCTTCGGTAGAATTGCGCGGTGCGCCATGGCTCGGCTGGATTACCGATCTGGGACGTCAGGATCCCTATTTCATCCTGCCAGTACTGATGACGCTAACCATGTATCTGCAAACATTCATGAATCCGCCACCAACAGATCCGATGCAGGCAAAAATGATGAAAATCATGCCAGTTGCCTTTTCGGTAATGTTCTTCTTCTTCCCAGCAGGTCTGGTACTGTACTGGTTGACGAATAATATTCTAACGCTGGCACAGCAATGGTTTGTCAACAAACGCATTGAGCGGCAGGCGAAGCTGCACCGTTCATTGGATGCATAAACGAACCGATAGCAAAAAGCACTTCAGAACGAAGTGCTTTTTTTATAGATTTATCTGATCAGGGCTATGCAGATTATTGGTTCTTATGCGTATATATATTTGAATAGTATGATGATTTTTTATTCTTATGTGGTGGCATAATACTTACCAAGTGCCATGCAGACAGCAAAGATAATGCTTTAAGATTTACAATAATTGAATCGATTAGAATTACCACTTTGACCAAACGCCCATATTAGCACCAGATTAACTGTAAAATTATTTAGGTAATCAGGCTGATTATCTAGTGGGCTGCGCTTATAACCGGTAATGTTTTTGCTTGAGAATCTCTATTATATTTGTATGAATTTATAGCCATGCCATTAACTTTGATTATGGTTTTTTGAATTATGAATAATTAATAAGCTGGATGGTTTAATCAAAATGTTTTGGTAATTGATGATGCTGGTTTCTGCGATGGCTTAAATAGAAATGGTTTGAATGATGTGTGGCCATTTGATTGTACTGGGCAGATTCAGATTTTTAAATTGTATCCGTTAAGATGGCAGACAATTTTTGAGGTTGTGGAGAGATATCTGCCTGATTAGGCCTTATTTGTAAACTTGACAGGACTCAAAATAATAATGATTTAAAATAATTTGGTATTAAATGTAAACATTGTCAACTACTATACTAAATCAATCATTAAATTAATATTAATGCTTAAATAATAATGTAGTGCAGATGATTTAAAATCAAAAAAGCACTTCAAGTAGAAGTGCTTTTTTACACACATTGTATATTTTATGTTTTGAAATCGATTCAATATATCAGATACGCTAAATCTTAATATATAACAAATCAAATTTTGTGGTTACTACTATTAAGAATATGAATTAATTATACAGGTGTGGAGTTGGCTAGAATACTTCCAAATACTGCTATGATTATAAACCATAATACTACTCCAATTGCCATTAGTATAAAATTGGCTTTGCAGAAGTTGGCGCGATTAGGATTGCTATTACCACTGAAAGCCCATACTAGTATCATAATTAGATTAACAAAAGGAATACACATAATAAGAAGCGTGATTATCCAGTCACCTATAGGCCTGACGGATTAAGTTGCTTAGTAATCTGTCAGGCCTTTTCAGCAATTACTGTACGTAGGTTGTAGTTTGCTGTGTGGTTGTGGTCTGAGCCTGCTGTACAGGATTTACTCGGATTTCCACACGGCGGTTTTTCGCACGGCCTTCAACAGTGGCATTGCTGGCAATCGGACTGGCTGAACCATACCCAGTTGCACTTATACGGTTATAAGCCACACCACGGGAGGTCAGGAAACTGGAAACTGCCTGAGCACGGCGTTGTGACAAAGGAATATTGATGCTGTCATTACCCGTGCTGTCAGTATAACCTGCTATGGTGATATTGGTATCTACGTATTTGGCCAATACTTCGGCTACAGAAGACAGGGAAGAAGTGGCGCTGCCACTTAATTCTGAGCTATTGGTAGCAAAAGTAACGTTTTCAGGCATTACCAGTTTAATTTGATTACCATCGCGCTGAACATCAACATTGGTATTGGCTAGTTTCTGGCGCAATAATTTTTCCTGATAATCCATATAGGCACCAATACCGGCACCAATGGCACCACAGCCTAGCGCCGCGTTGCGCGCGCCGCGGCTGTTGTGTGTAATTGCGCCTACAATACCGCATACGGCAGCACCGCTTAAGCCATAAACGGCTGTTTTGCTGGCGTGTGTTTGGCCAGTAGTCGGATCAGTAACGCAGCCACTTAGGGCCAGAGTGGTTGCAGCTGCCAGCGCAGCCAGTGGTTTCATGATAGTCATACTTACTCCTTCTCTTCAAAGCTTGTTTTGGTTCTCACGATTAATGTTTTATGTCATCTGTAGCAGAAAAGCAAGTAAGGCGACTGGTTTAGAGAGTAACTCTCTTAGGCAGAATATTGGTATGCAAAAGGTATTTATTTGAGTTTGGAACTGCTTTAAGCGACAATTTTACCGCGCTATATTACAATTTAGGCTACATAAATCGTGCTTTTAGGCTCTCTAGCTCTTGAAAACAGCCAGATTAACCTTATACAAATAAATTACTCGGGTACATTGCTACCACTTAGTCAATTTGGAAACAGACATGCTCAGCTTGTATAACACTTTAACCAGAACTAAACAGGAATTTACACCGATTAATCCGCAGCAAGTGCGCATGTATGTGTGTGGTATGACCGTTTATGATTATTGTCACCTTGGGCATGCACGGGTAATGATCGTATTTGATATCGTAGCCCGCTGGTTACGTGAACTGGGCTATCAGCTAGATTATGTCCGCAATATCACTGATATAGACGATAAAATTATTGCTCGCGCCAATGAACGTGGTATCAGTATTACCGAGCTTACAGATTTCTATATTCAGGCTATGCATGAAGATGCGGCAGCCTTGGGCGTACTCCCGCCCAACCATGAACCTCGTGCTACTGAATATATAGCGCAGATGATTGCCATGATTGAAGATATTATTGCAAATGGAAAAGCATATATAGCTGATAATGGTGATGTTTTTTATGCGGTGCGTGAATACCCGCCGTATGGACAATTGAGCGGAAAAAGTTTGGATGATCTGCGTGCCGGAGAGCGGGTTGATGTTGACGGACACAAGCGTGATCCGCTGGATTTCGTGCTGTGGAAAGCTGCCAAACCGCAGGAACCTGCATGGGACAGTCCCTGGGGACGTGGTCGCCCGGGCTGGCATATTGAATGTTCTGCAATGAGCAAAGCTCTACTGGGCAAATATTTCGATATACATGGTGGTGGTGCTGATTTGCAGTTTCCGCACCATGAAAATGAAATTGCCCAAAGTTGTGGCGCCGAAAAACAGGGTTGTTGTGATGAGCAGAATCACTTTGCCAGCCATGTTAAATATTGGTTACATAATGGTTTTATTCGTGTGGATAATGAAAAAATGTCCAAATCTCTTGGAAACTTCTTCACTATCCGCGAAGTGTTGCAAAAATACGATGCTGAGGTTGTGCGTTTTTTCATTTTACGTGCGCATTATCGCAGCCCATTAAATTATTCTGATGCACATCTTGATGATGCCAAAGGTGCACTCACCCGTCTGTATACTGCCCTGAAAAATACGCCGGCAGCAGACATAACTGTACATGCACAGTTAAATGATTATACGCGTCGTTTCTATGCAGCTATGAATGATGATTTCGCCACTGTTGAAGCAGTAGCTGTTTTGTTTGAACTGGCGAATGAAATCAACAAAACTCATGATGTTGAACTAGCCGGGTGCCTGAAAGGGTTGGCCGGTTTGCTGGGTTTATTGCAACGTGAACCTGAGGCTTTTTTGCAGGGTGAGGTAGGTAAAAAGGCGCAGGGTTTGGATAATGCTGCAATTGAGGCTCTGATTGCCGCACGGCAACAGGCACGTGCAGAACGCAACTGGGCAGAATCAGACCGTATTCGTGATGAGCTTACTGCGGCCGGTATTGTGCTGGAAGATGGTGCTAGTGGTACTAGCTGGCGCCGTGCCTGAATTGTTCGGTATATGCGGCTGCTTGAGTCAGACGTATAGGTCTTGACAGCAGTGTTACACTTAAAAAGTAGGATGTAATCAGTCGGGTAACTGCTATTGTAGGTTTGGCAGCCGGCTTGATGTCGCAGTTGCTATGTATTAATTTACTTGAAAATCTTACTCATGCGAGTATAATTATCCGATTGCAAACATCCGTTTCAAGAGGTACAGGCACAACCCCTGTACCCGCCAACCGAGGACGATACTATGAATAACAGCATTCAACCAAACTACCACGACGTAACCGTGACCTGCTCTTGCGGTAATACCTTTGTAACTAAATCCGCAATGGAAAAAGATACTTTCAGTATTGAAGTATGTTCTGCATGTCATCCATTCTATACCGGTAAACAGAAAATTGTTGACTCTACCGGTCGTGTAGACAAATTCAATCAGAAATACGGCAATATGTTCAAACGTTAATCCTTGTTTGCAACATGTTATACTTAAAAAGACTGCTATCAGAGCAGTCTTTTTTATTGGATCTGGTATTTATAATTTGTGATAATAACTGTATCTGCCTATTTCACAATTAATCAGTAAAATAGTTTCTGTGTGATTAATGTACGCTAATATTGATAGCAATCAATGCTGGTTCAAAGTCTGATTAGACAATAGTCATAATCAGCTTGCCAGTATAAATAGTATAGCTGGTACTGGTATAGCAAAAGGGTTGAACGGCGTAGTTAAAGCCACCTGAGCAAATACATTCAGTATAATTCCGGACACCATTTTAGACGGTTCTTAACATCCGGATTATTGCTGTAAGTGGTTAGTGTAATGGCTGTCAGGATGGTATTGTACTAGAAAAATGATATCTGTCTGAATGCCGTGCAATACGGCGCTACCGATTGTAAGCACAGAACTGGCTAGAGGAGATAGTCATTCTGATTGAGTTCACTGTTGTTAGCCCAGCCTTAAAATTATCTTTCCTGCGAGCTGTTAAATAAATATTCTCAGCCATGCCAAAATGCTATCTGAAACAAGTGAAGCATATTATAGCTTGAAGTCTGGGCAATAGACCGGTTGAGTATATCACTACTGTAATGAGGTAAGTGTTTTATTAAAAATCAAATTTCAGATTAAATATAAATAAAAACTTAAGATATTTAAAATACATTAGTGTTATATGCGTTTGAATTAAATATAACTGTTTCAGACAGTTAATAAATCAAATTTCGATAAAACTCAGAATGCGTATGTTAGCGATGTTAAATGGCATCTTTTTCTGAAATTGTTATGGATTTTCACCTGTTCCGTATGCGGATAGAGAATGATACGATTAATTTTAATTTTGCTGCATTTATAAATTTAATGATATTGTTATTTATGGGTTGGATCTTCCTATGATTAATAAATTAAAAATAATAATTTGGTGAAAGTTTATTGTGGAATCGCTCCTGAAATTGTCAAACTCAGGAATAGTTATAAAAATATTTAGTTTATATTTTGTGCCTACAGATTGTAAATAAAATTGATTGGAATAGTTGGCTTGATAAGATAATAAGGCATGAGATGTAAATAGGGTATTAAACATCTTTATTACTTTATTTGTAATAATCAGTGCTTTGTTTTAGGTAGTAGATTTAAAGGAAAAAGATGAAAAATTATGCAAACCGACTATAATGAAATGTTTTAAAGGTTATTATATTAATGGTGTTGCAGTAAAAGATAACGGTTTTATCTGTTTTCTTGCAAAAAAGATTCGGGATGATTTGGATCCTGTTCTGGATGAAGAGTTGTATAAAAAAAGGTTAGTCGTTTATCATCATAATGAACATGGAGATGAACAATGGGGCAATGTAAGCTGGAGTGGACGGGGGGCTATGTGTATTGCCACGATAACACGCTCATTGAGTCAAGTTAATGTTGCTGATATGAATGGATATATCTATGCAATTGGAAGCGGTGCTGAAGAGGACAACCAAATACCTGATGAACCAGTTATTACAAATATTCGCTCCATTGGCGGCTATGCTTATGTGGCGGGTACTTTTAGGTATGTAGCGAAAAGGGGCGATGGCAATAATTGGCAAGAATTAAATAATGGAATTAAAAGACCAACTTTAAAAGAGGCTAATTCTATCGCTGGTTTCGAATTTATCGATGGTTTTTCAGAAACAGAGATATATGCTGGCGGTGGCAAAGGGGATTTATGGCAGTTTAATGGTGAAACATGGCGTCAGGTGTTTTTCTCTAGCGATATGCTGCTTGAGTCTGTCTGTTGCGGTCAGGATGGATTTGTCTATATTGGTGCACAAAGTGGTACGGTATTTAAAGGTCGTAACGATGAATGGCGTATGATTCATCGTGGTAATTTAGCGTTGCCTTTCCGTCAAATGGTGTGGTATCAGGATAGAGTATGGGCGACATCAGATTATGGTGTGTGGCAAATTGTCGATGATGAAGTGATTCGTGCCGATTTACCGTCCGAAGTATCGGCGTGTGCTGGATATATTGATTGTAATGACAAAACCTTAGTTCTTGCTGGTGGGCTGCCCGCCATTGAGAATGGGGAGTGGGATATTTTAATTGATTGCTTTGAAGCCGAAGAGAATTCAGATAATCAATAGTTAATCTAGTAATATAAAATACTATATCGTTATGTCTGTTGTTAACTAATGGATAGCTCATTAAATAATGGGTTTGAATAATGAGCTTATCTATTTCAACTTACTCAGTAGTTAGTTAAGGTTGAAAGGTGATGTTATGATTGTGTCTTTTATTAAAAATGCATAATGATAAGTAATCATGCTCATACTCATACTCGGATATAAGGCAGAAATGATGAGAACAAATGTTTTTTATTAATAACAGAGAAGCCTGCTGTAAAGTATCTAAAGGGAAAAAATGTCATTCTGAAATAGGAGGATGAGAGAAGGAGGGATATTTTGTGCTGATGTTGGGTATTATAGATGGTTAAAGTTATTATTTAGAAAAATTACATGGTGAATTAGAAGTTAATCTGATAGATGAGTATCTATTTATGTTTCTAACAATTTGAAATGCAATGTTTCAATAAATATATTGCTCTGTTAATAACTAAACATTTGCTGTTTTTTTTGTTATAAGAAAGGTTAATTTAACTGGTTATTTGGTAGTAAGCCAATTAATCTGTATGGTTTAAGACGGTAAGCATTTCTGCGTTGTCTACAAGGTGGTGAACTGTAGGTCAATATATTATTTTATTTGATATTTTTATTCCTACTATGTGATAAGTATGGTAAGTTTTATCTGAGAATACAGTATTAGGGTTTAGTCCGTTATTTCTTGTTCAGGGGTAAATGGTGCAATTATTTTTCTTTAGAAGGAATTATTGGGTACACTTAGTGCTGTAATAGTAATAGGTAATACAATGATAGGTTTGATGATTATTACCCATGAGACTGTGGGGCAGGCAAATATGCAGTTGATTCAGCATATTTTTGGTTCTGTGCCTGATAAGGTTTCTCTAATTGGGGTGCGCAGCAGTGATTCGCTTGAAAGTAAGCATACAGAGGTGGTGGAAAAGCTGTCAGCTTTGGATTACGGTCATGGGGTGCTGATTCTGACGGATATTTTTGGTGCTACGCCATGTAATTTGGTATGTCGGATGATTAAGCGAGACAATGTTATTTTGCTTACTGGGCTTAATGCTCCGATGCTGATTAAAGCACTTCAAAATTTTGCCAAAGCGGATGATGTGCATAAATTTGCTGAAGAGGTTAAAACAGCTGCTATTGCTGGCATTATGACTATTTCTAATCAGGATGAGCTGTGACATGATAAAAAAGGAAATTGAGATTGTTAATAAACTTGGTTTGCATGCACGGGCTTCAAACAGGTTTACGCAGGTAGCCAGTCGTTTTCAGTGCGAGGTATGGGTAACGCGCAAAGATCGCCGGGTTAATGGTAAGAGTATTATGGGGTTGATGATGTTGGCCGCAGCTCAGGGTTGTGTGGTTGAGTTGGAGACTGACGGTGTGGATGAAAATCAGGCAATGCAGGCATTGGTTGAGCTGATTAACGATTGTTTTGGTGAAGACGAATAATGTGTATTGTGCTGCATGGCGTGGCAGTAGGAGCTGGGGTAGCGATTGGTCGAGCCCATCTGGTGATTCGAGGTATGGACGATGTACCCCATCGTGAGCTGTCGATTGATGAAGTATCAGCAGAGGTTGCCCGTTATGAGCAGGCGATTAAGACGACTCGCCGTCAGTTAGAGCAGTTGCGTACTGATATTCCGCAAAATGCGCCTTCTGAGCTGGGAGCATTTATTTCTTTACATCTGATGCTGGTCGGGGATGTGAGTCTGTCCAGAGAACCCGTTGATATTATTGAGGAGAAAGGTGTTAATGCTGAATGGGCATTAAAGCTGCAAACAGATAAGCTATCGGAACAGTTTGATGCAATTGAAGATAATTATCTGCGTGCACGCAAGCAGGATATGTTACAGGTAGTTGAGCGTATTTTTAAGAATCTGATCGGTCTGTCTACTGAGGTTGTTGCTGAAACCGAAGATTTTGAAGAAGATACGATTCTGGTTGCTCATGATTTGTCACCGGCAGACACTGTTTTTTTCAAGGACAGTCGGATTGCGGCTTTTGTAACTGATGCTGGTGGACCGACTAGTCACACGGCGATTTTAGGACGAAGTCTGGATATTCCATCTGTGATTGCATTGGGCTATGCGCGCGAATTGATTAATGAAGATGAGCTGATCATTGTAGATGGCACTATGGGTGTGGTTATTATTGCACCTGATAATGTTATTTTGAAGGAATATCGGCGCCGTTTGCGCGAATTTCGCAGCTTGAAGCGGCAATTAAATAAACTGAAAAATACGGCTGCGACTACGCAGGACGGAATCAATATTGAGTTGCTGGGCAATATTGAAAGTGCTAATGATATTAAGGCATTGCATAATCTGGGTATAGATGGCATTGGATTGTACCGCAGTGAGTTTTTTTATCTGAACCGAGATACTTTACCTACTGAGGATGAATTATATGCAGAATATACAGATGTGGTTAAAAAGCTGAAAGGCAAGCCTGTAACCATTCGTACAATTGATTTGGGCGTGGATAAAAATCCACGCTGGTTTGGTACCAGCAATGCTATGAATCCTGCTTTGGGTTTGACTGGTATTCGTTTATGTCTTGCTGAACCTGTGATGTTTCGTACGCAGATGCGGGCAATTATGCGGGCTGCTGTTCTGGGGCCGGTGCGGATGATGTGGCCGATGATTTCTTCGGTAACGGAGATACAGCAGTGTTTAACGCATTTAAATACAGCTAAACAGCAGTTACGTGACCGTTATGAAGAATTTGATGAAAATATTCAGGTTGGTGCTATGATGGAGATTCCATCGGCTGCGTTGACAGTTAATTCTATTCTGAAACTGATTGATTTTGTTTCAGTTGGTACAAATGATTTGATTCAATATACGCTGGCGGCAGACCGCAATGATGAAAGTGTGAGTTATTTATATCAGCCGGGACATCCGGCAGTATTGAAGTTATTATTGCATATTATCCGTACTGCGGCGCGTTTGAATAAGCCGGTGTCGATTTGTGGTGAAATGGCTGGCGATGCTCAGTATACGCGGTTGTTAATGGCGATGGGATTACGCCGGTTTTCAATGAATGCAAATAATATTCTGGCGGTAAAAAATCAGATTATTCAGAGTGATCTGCTGACACTGGAAACTGAGGTACAAAAAGTATTACGTAATGATGATCCGGATAAAACATTAAAATTGTTGAAAAAATTTAATTCTTCACATGAATTAGCTGATGGTGCTGATTAAAATAAATTGTTTTGTCTGACTTGGCACAGTTTAACTGCTTTTAATGGTTATATTGATATAATGATTGTATCAGTATTGTTGTTGCCTGACAGTCAATATTGAGTAATTTTAGTGTTTTCCCGCAAATTGTCCACCGATATTCTCTCCCTTGGTATCGGTGGTTTTTTTTGTCTGATTGAATGTTATATGCATAAGGTATTGTAATCTGGGTGAATGTGCGATGTGTTTTTGCGGTATTGATATAACGGTCTGATTAATCCAGTTGCTAAAATGATTAATTACAGGCTGATGTCTTGAGTAAGCTGTTATAATAGTGGTCTATTTTTATACAATAAATTGATGATTCATGATGCAAGAACAATACTGTCCCGAGAAGATTGAACCGGCCGCGCAGGCACGCTGGCAGGAATACCGTTTATTTAATGCTGAAGATTTTAGCCCGAAACCCAAATATTATTGTCTGTCGATGTTTCCTTATCCGTCAGGCAAGTTACATATGGGGCATGTACGTAACTATACGATTGGTGATGTACTGAGCCGTTATCGATTACTGAATGGTTTTAATGTGATGCAACCAATGGGTTGGGATGCATTTGGTTTGCCTGCTGAAAATGCAGCGATGAAGCATCAGGTGGCACCGGCGCAATGGACTTATGACAATATTGCTTATATGAAAAAGCAGTTGCAGAGTCTGGGGTTTGCGATTGATTGGGAGCGGGAAGTTGCTACTTGTACGCCAGAATATTACCGTTGGGAACAGTGGCTTTTTGTCCGTCTGTTTCAAAAGGGGATTATTTATAAGAAGAATGGTACGGTGAACTGGGATCCGGTAGACCAGACTGTGCTGGCCAATGAGCAGGTTGTAGATGGTCGTGGCTGGCGTTCGGGTGCGATTGTGGAAAAACGCGAAATCCCGATGTATTACTTCAAGATCACGGATTACGCCGAAGAGTTGCTTAATGGTTTGGATACGCTGGAGCACTGGCCGGAACAGGTTAAGACGATGCAACGCAACTGGATTGGCAAATCTCGGGGTATGCAGGTGCGTTTTGCGCTGGCTGAAGACAGTAAAGCGGGTTTAACGGGGGAGTACGCTGATTTTGTACAGGTATATACCACACGACCAGATACGTTGATGGGCGCGACTTATGTTGCGGTAGCTGCGGAACATCCTCTGGCTACTGCTGCTGCTACGGATAATGCTCAATTGCAGCAGTTTATAGCAGAATGTAAGGCTGGTTCGGTAGCGGAAGCGGATATGGCTACCATGGAAAAGAAAGGTATGCCTACCGGACGCTTTGCTATTAATCCGTTGAATGGTGATGTACTGCCGGTGTGGGTGGCCAATTATGTGCTGTGGGGTTACGGTGATGGTGCTGTGATGGCTGTACCGGCACATGATGAACGTGATTTTGAGTTTGCTACTAAATACCAGTTGCCGATTAAGCAGGTTATTGCATCTACTCAGGCTGCTGATGAGTTTAATACGCAAGCATGGCAGCAATGGTATGGCAGTAAGGAGCAGACGCAGTGTGTTAATAGTGGTGAACTGGATGGTCTGGATTTTCATGCTGCGTTCGAGCGTGTAGGTGAAATTTTGCAGGCTAAGAATGCCGGTGCACCGAAAACGCAATATCGCCTGCGTGACTGGGGTATTTCACGCCAGCGTTACTGGGGTTGTCCGATTCCGATTATTCATTGTGATGATTGCGGTGATGTGACTGTGCCGGAAACGCAGTTACCGGTTGTGTTGCCTGAAAATGTAGTGCCGGATGGTGCGGGTTCTCCGCTGAGCAAAATGCCGGAATTTTATGAAACGAGCTGCCCATGCTGTGGTAAACCGGCTCGCCGTGAAACGGATACGATGGATACATTTGTTGAATCCAGTTGGTATGCGGTGCGCTATGCTTCGCCACAGTGTGATACGGCTATGGTGGATAAGGACGCAGCCAATTACTGGATGAATGCTGATCAGTATATCGGCGGGATTGAACATGCTATTTTGCATCTGTTGTATGCGCGCTTCTTTACTAAGCTGATGCGGGATGAAGGTCTGTTGAATGTTGATGAACCATTTGCCCGTTTGCTTACTCAGGGCATGGTGGTTTGTGAAACGTATTATCGTGAGGGTGCGAATGGCAGTAAAGAGTGGATCGCGCCACAGGATGTGGATTTACAACGGGATGATAAAGGCCGGCCACTGGCTGCAACGTTGAAAGCAGACGGTAAACCGGTTTGTATTGGTGGCATTGAGAAAATGTCCAAATCGAAAAATAATGGTGTAGATCCGCAGGAGCTGATTGATCGTTATGGTGCTGATACTGCGCGCCTGTTTATGATGTTTGCTGCGCCACCAGAACAGTCTCTGGAGTGGTCAGATGCTGGTGTGGATGGTGCTCATCGTTTTCTGCGTCGTTTATGGCGTACTGTGTATGATTATTTACAGCAGGGTGCCAGTGTAACGGCGTTTGCAGGTAGTCAGGACGGGCTGGCATCTGAATTGAAAGCGTTGCGTCTGAAATTGCACAGTACAATTGCTAAGGTGACGGATGATTATGGCCGTCGTCAGCAATTTAATACGGCAATTGCTGCGGTAATGGAGCTGCTGAATCAGTATGATCGTACTGATTGTCGTTCAGAGCAGGGGCGAGCGGTGGCACAGGAAGTGCTGGAGTCGGTATTGCGTCTGCTATGGCCGATTGTGCCGCATGTGTGTGAAACGTTATGGAATGAATTGTCTATGCAGCAAACTTTATGGGATGCGGCATGGCCTCATGTCGATGAAGCGGCACTGGTGCAGGATGAAATCACTTTGATGGTGCAGGTAAATGGTAAACTGCGCGGGCAGATTACGGTTGCTGCTGATATCAGTAATGATGAAGTACAGGCTGTGGCACTGGCTGAACCAACTGTACAACGATTTGTTGATGGCAAAACACCGAAAAAGGTGATTGTGGTGCCTAAACGACTGGTGAATATTGTTGTCTGAGCTTTACTGAGACTAAGGATAAAAAAGACATGTTGTTAACATGTCTTTTTTTGTATGGGTAAGCTTTTGCTGGATTGAGAATATGGACAGTTTATTGGCTGTCCATATTAATTAAAGCTTAAGGTAGGGTATAAGCAATTAGGTAATCGCCCATTCTGGTACCAAATGAGCCATGACCACCTGCCATCTGTACTACATATTGTTTGCCGTTAACTGCGTAAGTCATGGGTGTTGCCTGTCCACCGGCAGGTAAGCGGGCTTCCCATAACAGCTTACCATTGCTGGTGTCGTAGGCTCGCAGATAGTCGTCCTGAGTGGCACTGACAAACATAACATTACCAGCTGTTGATATTGCACCACCTAAGCCGGGTACGCCGATTTTCAATGGTGGTAATTCGAATAATTTTGGCAGGCTGTCGCGAATGGTACCGATACGTTTTTTCCACACTACCTGATTACTTTGTAAATCCACTCCGGCAACAAACCCCCATGATGGCTGTTTACAGGGCAGGCCTAGTGGTGACAGGAAGGGATTTATTTCCACACCATAAGGGGCACCATACATTGGTTGCATGCCATTTTCAGTACCGGCACCCTGTTTTTGTTGCGTTCTGTCTGGATTGGTGGGAATCAGGCGGGAAACAAATGGCAGACCTATCGGATTCATCAATGCAATTTGGCGATCCTGATTGACGGATATGCCGCCCCATTCAAATACACCCAGATTTCCCGGGAAAACCAGTGTGCCGTTTTCAGAAGGCGGAGTATAGATGCCATCATAATTCAGACGTTTAAACTGAATACGGCAAATGAGCTGGTCAAACATGGTTGCTCCCCACATATCTTTATCGGTGAGCTTGTCTTTTGGTGTCAGACTCAGCGCTGAAAATGGCTGGGTGGCAGAATAGTGCTCACCTTGCGTAGGGTTACCATATTTCAGGGTTTGTGGTACTGGTTTTTCGGTTACCGGTACGATGGGTTGGCCGGTTTCACGATTAAGCACGAAAACATTACCGGTTTTGGTGAGGACGTAAATGGCCGGAACTCGTTTGCCGGATGGCAGGGTGAGATCCATTAATGAAGGTTGTGCCGGTACATCCATATCCCATAAATCATGGTGGGTGGTCTGATAGTGCCACAGCAGTTTGCCGGTGGAAGCATTCAGTGCCACAATGGAATTGGCATAACGCTCTTTCAGTTTGTCGCGATGGCCGCCCCAGATATCAGGTGTACCTACGCCGGTGGGCACATAAACGATATTGCGTTGCTGGTCGTAGGCCAGTGGCGCCCATGCATTGGGTGAATTATGCACGAAGGTGGTGTTTTCGCCCGGCATGGCATTCGGATTTTTGGCACCGGTATCAAACACCCATTTTAATTGACCATTATTGGCATCGTAACCGCGTATCACGCCTGATGGTTCTTTGGTGGAGAGGTTATCGGTGACTGAACCACCGATAATAATGGTGCTCGGTGTGACTATAGGCGGTGATGTTGGGTTGTAGCCACCCAGAAATGCGTAAGGCATTTTTGCTTGCAGGTTAACTTCTCCCTCATTACCGAAGTCTTTGCATTTCTGTCCATTATCTGCATTAACAGCAATCAAACGACCATCATTGACTGGTAACAGTACTTTTCGCGGGCATATGGGTGATGCTGCGGTTTCGCTACTGTTTGCTGTTGTGGCGTCGTAATAGCTGACACCTCGACAGGTAAGATGCTGAAAGGTTTTGTTACTGCGCAATTTCGGATTAAAGCGCCATAACCGTTTGCCACTAGTGGCATCAAGTGCGTCCAGAAACTGGTGTGGTGTACAGATAAATAATTTATTGCCGATTTTGATTGGGGTGAGTTCGTTGGTGGTTTCGGCTGAGTCATTATCGGTTTTGAAGTCATCGGTATGATAAGTCCAGGCGACTTTGAGCTGGTTTACGTTGCTGGTATTAATCTGGGTTAATGGTGAGTAGCGGCTGCCGCTCTGAGTGCGGCCGTAAGCTGGCCAGTCTTCTGCTGCAATATCATTGGTATCTGCGGCTGGTATCGGCTGGGTACGTGTGATGGTGCCATTGATCTCTTGCGGGTCGTGATTAATGCTGTAAAGCATAATGCCTAGTATGGTAGTTAAAACTATGGCAATAGCTGCTTTACTACTGTGTTGTGTGGTTAACTGACGTGTTGACCAAGGCGATAGTAGCCACAGACCTAAGAGAAACAGGATATCAAATCGTGGTGCCAGTGCCCAGAAGTCAGTACCGGATTCCCATAAGCCCCAATCCAGTGTGGCGATGAGTATAGCGGCAAAGTACCACAGGCTATTGCTGCAATTGAGCTGATACAGGTAAGTGAACAGCCCAAGTGCTAAGGCAAGAATAGCGTAAAAAGGTGAACCGCCCAGACAGATTAACCAGACTCCTCCTATGAGCAGATAGAGTGTAACCAGCCATAGAATTATTTGGGTAACGATTCTGGCGATGGAATGGGTTGATTGATGTGTGTTCATTATGCCTCTATAAGTTGATTTTAATAAAAATTTCTTTGCAGTATGGAAATGATTATAGTCAGCAATAATGATTATGCAAATGTAGGCTTAAATGAATATTAAAAAATTAATTATTTGTTGTTGCTTGGTTTTTTTGTAATATTAGCAATAGGTTAATTTTTTTATTTTGTGTGTGAATTATTGTGCTGTTAATAGATTGTTTTGCTAAATATGGCTGCTGAAAACATTAAGGCTGTAATGAGAAGCTTTATTTCTTTAAGATATATTTTTCTTTTATTGTTGTACCTGCGTTGTTGTCTCTAAACAAAATGATAGTCGGCTGGTTGCAAAGCGTTATTTAAATATGACTATAGGTCTGCTTTTACTATTTGCATCATGATTATCTATTAGGTTTCTATTTGCTCATAAAGCTGGTAACGTTATGAAAAGTAAAAAGTTAGATACTTGTCTGAATGATGACAAGGGTCATGAATGTGTCACTAATAAATTAATATATCATGTGAAGATAATTCAGGAGATATATCCCCTGATAAATTTATGGAAGTAATTATTATTAAATTAAAAAGTGATATCACGTGATTTAATGATTTGCATGCAAGCCAGTTAATTAGAGCAACTCTTTTTCGTGTTGTTCCATCCAGTGGGCTATAGAATTCAGGGCTGGTTTTAAAGTTTTTCCGAGTTCTGTTATCTGGTATTCCACTTTTGGTGGTACTTCGGGATATAGTTTCCTGCTGATTAATCCCTTTTGTTCAAATAACCTTAGCCGTTTGGTTAATTCTTTTTGTGTAATTGGCGAGATTGCACGTTTCAGTTCGCCAAAACGGATAGGCCCATTCGTGATTATTAGGCGGTATAGGATAGGGATAGCCCATTTTCCGGCAATCAGGTTGACGAATTTAACCATAGGGCAGTTAAAATTTTGATCTGTATTTTTTTCATTCTGCATAAATATTTTCCAATGGTATCTGTTTGGTACCTACTTTCATAAGTAAACTATTTAAATTATACTGAATTTAACTTTGCAAGGGAAAATATGAAAAAATGACAAGGCAAATATGCACTTATTACAGGCGCAATTAGTGTGATAGGGCAGGCAATGGCCAGAGAATTGATGGCCGCAGGTATTAATGTAGCCATTACAGGTAGAAATAAACAAGTTATGAGAAGCTAAAAATATTTAGGCGCAAATATATTAATATTTCTCGGCGATGGGTCTGAGATTGAAGTATCTGGCTGCAAGATTAATTGAAATCTGAATCAGATTAGATGCTGTATATATTAATGCAGCAGGTGTTACCCATCAGTCAATAATTGCTCCTGAGGCGGTAAAACATTTACAACAGGCAATGAAGACGCTGGTAATAATACGGTGTATGGGTAAAGGAATAGAGATCGCTAAAGCCACTGTTTTCTGTCCATGGATGAATCATCTTTTATGTTTGGATCAGAAATGCTTATTGATGGTGGTATGGGGAATATTTAGCTCTATATGTTAATCAATTAATCAGTTCATAAGGGGATATATCAATCTGTCCTTTATGACGGTATAGGTATGGTCAGTGAGAATGGCGGAGAACATATCAGTATCAATCGGAAAGTATTTTGCATAGATAAATTATAAAAATAGGTATGTATTTGATCATATGCTTATTTTCACATCACTATAATGCTACTGTAAATATTTTATAAATATAATTATTCCTTATTTTTGGTAGATTCAATGAAAAAAGTAATTTCAAATATTTTATTATTTAAAGTTTCAGCGGGAATGTTATGTATAACTCCGCTATTCGCTAATGCCACAATTACTATCGGTGATTTTAATATAGGAAATTATGCTAATACGGGTATTGTGGCTAAGGATGACAACGTCGAGATAAAAATCACTTCTGCGACTGCACCGCATATTGATATGAATACTCGCGGTACTGCGATTGGTGTTAAAAATGGCAAGGTGTTAACTATTGGTGATATTGGTAGTACCGATAAATTTATTATTCGAAATAATGCCACGGGTGGTTACAATTCTGTTTATGGTTTTAATATCATATCTGCTGATGTTATTGCTAATAGTGAACTTGATGTAAGTCTGAAAGGTGGTTCAGGTATTTATATAGCAAGTGCAGGAAACGGGTTGTTTCAAGAAAAGGTTTCTATAACCGATACGGGAAATGATCAGTTTATTGGTATTCGTACTTACAATAATTCGACTACAGCAGCTTCAACAGGAACTTTTAATAAAGCAGTAAAAATTATTTCTTCAGGCAAAAACAGTTATGGTGTTTATTCACAAAGGAATAATAATTCTGATGCGTTAGGCGCTAAATTAATTTTTAGGGATAAAGTTATTATCAAAATGTTTGGTAGTAACAACGCTGATGGTATTTTCTTTGACCAAGTTCCATTTAATCACAGCTATCCTAGGCCAGATGAAGGCAGCGTTATTCATTTCGATAATGGGATAGATCTTACTACTGAGCATGGTACGTCGATTTTCATGCAGCAAATCGGCGGCAAGTTAACGGTTAATAGTGGCTTAAATGAAAACTGGATAATTTCTGAAGATGATCAACATTATAATGCAATAGTGGCACTTGCTGGAGAGGTGGATATTGTTGGCAGATCTAATATTAAAGGTGATGTCTCTTCATCCGCTAGTAAGTTAATTGAAGGTAGCGACGTCATTACTAAAGGTGTCATTAATGTTAATCTTGCTAATGGCTCAACGTTATTAACCTCTATGGAAAATAATGCGCTATCTAATTCACAAGATAAAGGTGAGATTAATCTGGCCATTTCTGGTGATGACAGCCAGTGGAAAATGACCGGCAGTTCAAGTATTGATTCTTTAACACTTGGTGATCATGCCAAAGTAAAATTTGGTTATACCTATGCGGCTCCGAGTTCGGTGGCTTTTGTTGATGGTGCCAATGCGATGACGTTAATGTCTGACTCCTTAGCGGGTGCGGGTATTTTTGCAATGCGAACTGCAATTGGTAGAAATTCTGCACATGATCTACTTAAAATAACAGGAACAGGACAAGCAGCAGGTAGTCATAAAATTACTATTGTTGATAATAAATCCGGTGCGGCTACGGTAACCGGTAATGAAAAATTGACATTGGTTGAAACAGAAGGAGGTAGGGCTGATTTTGGTTTGTCTGCACCGTCTTTTGATATTGGTGCCTATCAATTTAATACGTTAACCAAAGTCAGTGATGATCGGGGTGCCGGCACTGAAGATTGGGTGTTATCAGGGTCTGTAGCTTCTAATGACAGCGATAATAACAATACAAATGATAATGGCGGCCAAAATAAACCAGTTGCTCCAAAACCACTATTAACGCATACCGCGCAAAATGCAGCCAGTATTCTTAACTCAAATTATTTGATGAGTTATGTTGAAACGCAGACGTTATTGCAACGAATGGGACAAATCCGCACAAATGATATAACTCATGCTGAATCATGGGGGCGGATATATACAGGTAAATTAAGCGCTTTTAATGATAAGCGTTTATCTGATTTCAATATGAATTATTATGGTTTGCAGTTTGGTATTGATCGAAAACTGGAGCTTGGTAATCAAAATGTTTATTACGGTGTTATGGGTGGTCTAAGTAAAGGTAATGTGGATCATAATGTTGGTGATGGCCGTTCTAAAAGTTATTCTGCCGGGCTTTATGCTACCTTACAACGCCAAACGGGTCTTTATGTTGATGGCTTAGTGAAGTATATGTATATGTCTAACAAGTTCAATAGTCTAACCGGTGGCGGCTATTATGTTAAAGGTCATGGTAATACTAAAGGTTTTTCAATCGGCACTGAAATTGGCAAACGTGTTCAGCTATCTTCGCTAAAGCAAAATGTACAAGGATGGTATTTGGAACCCCAAGCTCAGGTTACTTTTTCTCATCAGAGTGGTGCAACGATTAGTGCGACCAATGGTTTAACAACTCAGTTAGGCCGTTATAATTCATTGATTGCACGCGCAAGTATTATTTTGGGATACACGCTTCAAGGTAATGCAAATCCTGTAGATATTTATTTTAAAACAGGCTATCTAAAGGAATTTAGTGGTAAAACATTTTATACATTTAATCATGCTGCAAAAGAGAAATATGATTTTGGTGGTAACTGGTGGGATAATGCTATCGGTGTCAATGTGCAATTAAAGCAAAGGCATAATTTTTATGCTGACATGGTTTATTCGCTGGGTAATAGATTTGATCGAAAACAAATAAATGTCGGATACCGTTTTGATTTTTAAATATAAGAATTATTTATTGTTTGTGAAAGAAACGGTTTTCGGTAAGAATCGTCAGCAATGAAATTGATTTTTGATTTGTTCTTGGATTTTTATGTTGATGGTAATAGTTAATTTTATCATTCAGTCTCTCTTTAAATATTGGCGACTTTATTAATAAGGCCGCCATTTATTATTAAGTTGAAATAATAGATGAAAAAACCAAATTATTGAGATAAGGATTACTAACCGTGATTTTTAAATTTGTAACAATGATTACGAAGTAAGTTTGTATACGTCAGAATTCAAGCAATCATTAGATGCATTGCTATGGGGCAATTGTCATTTAATGATTGCATTTCAGTGCGTATCATTGTTTTAAATATGAGGTTGTTTTAATTTGGCTGGTGTTGTACACATTTATACAGATGCAGATGGTTTCTATGTCTGCATTCCGCTGATTGTTTGGCAAGTACAAAAGCAATTTGAACTGCAATTGTTAAGTACTCAGATTCAGTAATAAATCGCGAAAAACGTTTGGATCTTTGATAAAGGTAATTTCGCCAACCTGCGGGAAATGGTAATCAAGCAGACGCGATACCCAGAAGCGGATGCAAGCCGCCCGCTGTGCAATCGGAAAGTAATCCCGTTCGGCATCAGTTAGCGGTCGTATGCTTTCATAGCCGCGCATGAATGCCTGTTGCAGGTTGTGGTCGAGATGGTTGTCTGCCCGCCGTGCCCAATCGTTAACGGCAATGGCCAAGTCATACATGAAGTTGCCGTTACATGCATAGTAGAAATCAATAAAGCCGGCTACCTGTTCGCCATTCAGTAAGACATTATCACGGAATAAATCGGCATGGATGATGCCAGCAGGTAAGTCGGTACGCTCGTTTTTATCAAAAAAAGCAATTTCTGCCTGTAACAGCCGTTCGTCTTCTGCATCCAGAAATGGTGATAATCGGCTGCTGGCCTCATGCCACCATGAGGTATAACGTGGGTTATTCATGGTTAACGGGAAGCTGGTACCGGCCAGATGCATTTTGGCCAGCATGGCTCCGGTATTGAAACATTGCAGTGCAGAAGGGCTACTGGTATCGCCACCAGACAGACAGGTCACCAGACAGGCGGGTTTGCCAACTAATGTACTGTCCAAACGGCCGTCGATTCGTGCAATAGGGGCAGGGCAGGCTACGCCATTGGCGCTCAGGTGTTGGGTTAAATCCAGAAAGTAGGGCAGTTCAGCCTGAGACATGGCCTCAAATACTGTTAGTACATAACGCCCTTGTGTTGTGGTAACAAAATAATTGCTGTTGGTAATGCCCTGGGCGATACCTTGCAAACCAATAAACCGACCTAAATGATAATCGCGCAGAAAACTGCGCATCTCATCATCGCTAACGCTGGTATAGACAGACATGGACGTGACCAATCAAACAAGTTATAGACGGTATGGAAATCTGAAACAGGATATTTGTTCTGTGTCACCAGAACAAGTGCATGATAACAAAAAAATGTTGTTATTAGGCGGATGTATTAAGCTAAATTATGTTGTCTAATATTCATTTGGTATATAACAAAAAGGCATAAGTGAATGCATAAAGGCTATTTCACAAGCTGGTGGCTTTTGCGTATGCTGGGCTAGCACTATGTATCAAATGCTGGCCGATGTGCTGCTGGCGCAGGAGTATAAAATGAATTTATCTTTGCTCGCGAACACAGTTGTGTTCGCGTTGTTGTTATGGGTGCTGAGCCGTACGCATACTACTTGCTGGAGCTTATCCCGAAAGGTATTACTGGGTATGATTCTGGGTATTGTATTTGGTTTGGGGCTGCAATTCGTTTACGGCACATCCAGTCCAGTGATTGAAACTTCTGTACAGTGGTTTAATGTTGTTGGCAATGGCTATGTAGGGCTGTTGCAGATGGTGGTAATGCCGCTGGTGTTTGTTTCAATTCTGAATGCTGTGGCACGGCTACATAATGCAACCCAGCTAGGCAAGATCAGCCTGATGACGATAGGGATATTACTGTTTACTACGGCTATTGCTGCGCTGATTGGTACGCTGCTGACCAGTCTGTTTGGACTGACTGCCAGCGGACTGATTCAGGGTGAGGCTGAAACAGCACGCTTCAATGCGATTCAGACCAATTATGTGGGCAAGGTGGCCGATTTATCGGTACCACAATTGTTGCTGTCATTTATCCCGAAGAATCCTTTTGCTGATTTAACCGGAGCCAATCCAACTTCTATTATTAGTGTGGTGATTTTTGCTGCTTTTCTGGGTGTGGCAGCTTTGAAGTTGCTCAAGGAAGATGCACCTAAGGGTGAACGGGTGTTGTTGGCGATTGATACGTTACAAAGTTGGGTGATGAAGCTGGTTCGGGTTGTGATGCTGTTAACACCTTATGGTGTGCTGGCTTTAATGACCAAAGTAGTAGCAGCTTCTAATATGCAGGATATTGTCAAGCTGGGTGGCTTTGTGCTGGTATCATATCTGGCGCTGGCACTGATGTTTGTAGTTCATGGTCTGTTGCTGGGGATATTTGGTATCAATCCGGGTAAATATTTTCAGAAAGTATGGCCGGTACTGACTTTTGCCTTTACCAGTCGTTCCAGCGCAGCTTCTATCCCACTTAATGTTGAGGCGCAGACGCAGCGTCTGGGTGTGCCGAAATCGATTGCCGGTTTTGCTGCTTCATTTGGTGCAACCATTGGTCAGAATGGCTGTGCTGGTCTGTATCCGGCTATGCTGGCAACCATGATTGCGCCGACTGTGGGCATTAATCCTCTGGATCCATGGTGGATTGTCACACTGGTGGGGATGGTAACCATTAGCTCTGTAGGTGTGGCTGGTGTCGGTGGTGGTGCTACATTTGCTGCGCTGATTGTACTACCGGCAATGGGTTTGCCGATTACGCTGGTAGCTTTGCTGATTTCTGTGGAACCATTGATTGATATGGGGCGCACGGCATTGAATGTCAGCGGTGCCATGACTGCGGGTGCTTTAACCAGCCAGTGGCTGCATCAAACTGATAAGGCAATACTCAATAGCAATGAACATAGTGAGCTGGTGCAGTAAGTGTTTTTATTCAAGTAGAAACTGCCATAGTTTTCAGCTAGTCTGACACAGTAGACTGGCTGTTTTTTTCTGGACAGAGTGCGGGGATAAGCTGAGCTGATTGCGGTTATGGCACGGATAGTAAAACAGGACAGTTAAATGTCCAACTGTCCTGTTGCTACCAAAAATGATGATGGCTGGATTTCGGCCAGTTAGTTATCTGCTTTGCAAAACAATCTGCAACATGCGCCGGATAGGTTCAGCCGCACCCCATAAAAGCTGGTCGCCAACAGTAAAGGCACTGATATATTCGCCACCCATACCCATTTTGCGGATGCGGCCTACAGGTACGGTTAATGTACCGGTTACTGCCGCAGGTGTGAGCTCATGCATGGAGGCAGTTTTTTCATTAGGCACCACTTTTACCCAGTCATTGGCGGTGGCCAGAATGTTTTCAATTTCAGCGACTGGTAAATCTTGTTTCAGTTTCAAGGTTAATGCCTGACTGTGGCAACGCATGGCACCTACGCGCACGCACAATCCATCAATAACAATCGGGTGTGCACTGCGGCCTAAAATCTTGTTGGTTTCTACCGCGCCTTTCCATTCTTCCTTAGACTGGCCGTTACCCAGATCGGCATCAATCCATGGTATCAGGCTGCCAGCCAGTGGAACACCAAATTGTGCCTGTGGATAGGTATCGCTGCGCAAAAATTCGGCAACTTTACGGTCAATGGCCAAAATGGCACTGGCCGGATCTGCCAGTTCGGAGCTAACCTGTGCTTCAATCGCGCCCATGGCACTAATCAGCTCACGCATATTCTGTGCGCCTGCACCGGATGCTGCCTGATAGGTCATGCTGGTGGCCCATTCCACTAAATCCCGCTCAAACAGGCCGCCGAGTGCCATCAGCATCAGTGATACGGTACAGTTGCCGCCAACAAAATCCCTGATTCCATTTGCCAGTGCTGCATCAATAACCGGACGGTTTACCGGATCGAGTACGATAACTGCTTTATCGCTCATGCGCAGGGTGGATGCAGCATCAATCCAGTAACCTTGCCAGCCCTGTTCACGTAAAGGCTGGTGTACTGCTTTGGTATAGTCACCACCCTGACAGGTAACAATAATGTCCATTTGTGCTAGAACATCAAGATTATGCGCATCCAGCAGAGTTTTTGCGGTCTGGCCAAAATCCGGTGCTGCGGTACCTGCTGCTGATGTTGTGAAAAAATACGCATCCGCAATGCTTTGAAAATCATTCTCTTCCTGCATACGCTGCATTAATACTGAACCCACCATTCCACGCCAGCCAACAAAGCCTACTTTCATCGGGTGCTCCTTAAATCATTTTAATTTAATCAAAATCTCTGCCATCAGAAATACTTCCAGTCTTTTAACCATAACTAGGACTGTTTGTAAACTGTTAATTATTGTCTGGATACATTTTTGACAGTACAGTGAATCTTTGGCGAGGTTAATAATGCGATTTAAGGTGCTTCGCTGGCTGTATAGAATCGGCTGGCATTCCAGTGTACACTTTCGCCTTTGATTTTCAATTGGCATTACCGATGAATTTACTGCGTACTTTGGCTAAAGTCAGCAGCATGACTATGTTGTCACGTGTGTTGGGTTTCATCCGCGATACCATTATTGCCCGCAGTTTTGGTGCAGGTATGGCTACTGATGCTTTTTTTGTGGCGTTTAAATTGCCTAATCTGCTGCGGCGTATTTTTGCGGAAGGTGCGTTTTCGCAGGCTTTTGTGCCGATTCTGGCCGAATACCGGGAAACTCGTTCACCAGAGGCTACCCGGGCGTTTGTACAGCACGTGGCCGGTCTGCTTTCATTTGTACTGATTATTGTTACTGCCATCGGTATTCTGGCTGCGCCGGTGGTGATTTATATTTCTGCACCCGGCTTTCAGCAGGATGCCGATAAATTCTCCCTGTCAGTGCAGCTATTACGCATAACTTTTCCTTATATTTTTCTGATTTCACTGTCTTCACTGGTGGGTAGTGTGCTCAATACCTATCATCAGTTTATTGTTCCGGCGTTTACACCTACCTTTCTGAATATCTCTTTTATTGTATTTGCCTTATGGCTGGCGCCTTATTTTCATCCGCCAGTTCTGGCTCTGGCATGGGCAGTATTTGTGGGCGGATTATTGCAGTTGCTGTATCAGCTACCTTATTTATTCCGGCTCGGTTTTCTTACTATGCCCAAGCTAAAATTTAGGGATGAGGCCGTTAACCGAGTATTAAAGCAAATGGCTCCGGCTATTCTGGGTGTGTCAGTGGCTCAGATATCTCTGGTAATTAACACCATTTTTGCTTCCTATCTGCAATCCGGTTCGGTATCGTGGATGTATTATGCAGACCGGCTGATGGAATTACCAACAGGCGTACTTGGCGTGGCTCTGGGTACCATTCTTTTGCCTACGCTGTCCAAACACTCGGCTACCAATGATATTGCCAGTTTTTCTGCTTTGCTGGACTGGGGGTTGCGTTTGTGTATGCTGCTTACCTTGCCGGCAGCAGTAGGGATGGCGGTATTGTCATTCCCGCTGGTCGCTACTTTGTTTATGTACCGGCAATTCAATGAATACGATGCACTGATGACACAGGGTGCACTGGTGGCCTATTCTGTGGGACTGATTGGTCTGATTCTGATTAAAGTGCTCGCACCGGGGTTTTATGCCCGTCAGAACATCAAAACACCGGTGAAAATCGCCATTTTCACTTTATGCATGACGCAACTGATGAATCTGCTGTTTGTCTGGAAACTGCATCATGTTGGTCTGGCTCTGGCCATCAGCTTGGGTGCCTGTATTAATGCGGCACTGCTGTTTACCCTGTTACGGCGACATAAATTGTATACACCCAGTCCGGGCTGGGGGCGTTTTCTGGTGCGTCTGGTTCTGGCACTGATTATCATGGGTGCCGGCCTATGGGTATTGCAGCTATGGCTACCATTTAACTGGCATAGTAATGGCTTGGCAAAAGTTGGCCAGTTAAGTGCTTTGATTATTGCCGGTATTGTTCTTTACTTTGGTGCTTTGTTTGCACTGGGATTCCGTATACGTGATTTTCGGCGCGCTGAAGCAGAATAGCGTGCAAGAAATTGGCTGAGTGAACGCAAATCACTTCAATTATTTGCGTTCAAACTCTTTTAATTCTTCGGCAATAAAATATTTAACCAAATCGGCGTATAATGTTCTAATTACTTCTCCATTCAATCCCAACTCATCAGCCCACTGTTGGCGCTTTTCCAGCATACTGTTAAAACGCTCTGTGGCCTGAACATCTGTCGTACTTTTTTTAAATTTACTGGCTGCCTTTACATAATTAAAACGGACAGAAAGTAACTGAATCACTGTATAATCAATATGATCTATTTCTTTTCGAATGTCGCTCATATCGTGACATTCAGCAGGCGAGTAAACGGGATGATATTGCATTACTAATACCTTTTATTTTCAAGTGGTTATACTGTAGTGCTGTTAATAAATGTGCATAGTTAAAATTTGTAAAATTAACAAACGCTATTTTATGACTAATCAAGTTTATAAAAGTTAATCTGATAAGTAAACCGGTATATCTGGCTTATTTAATATGCATGAGTATAAAATGCTATCTTGCTGTAAAAGTTGTAACCAGCAGGAATTAATAGAAAAATTTTATGACGTGCATTTATTATTTTATATGAGGGAAAAAAAGGGAAATCAAAAATAGTCTTTCAATAATAATAATGATAATTATTATCAATATCCCATTGAAAATATTATTTTTTTATTATTGATTAATGTAATACGTACTTTTAATAACGTTCGAAATTAGTTACAATACATCAACTTTACCAATATTTGCATAAGGTCGGCGCAACTATGCTGGCGAATTATTTCCCCATCTTGATATTCATACTGGTTGGCTTTGCCGCCGGTGTTCTGTTTATTTCTCTCGGTCTGTTACTCGGGCCCAATCGTCCGTACAGAATGAAACAGGAACCGTTTGAGTGCGGTTTTGAGGCATTTGAAAACGCACGCATGAAATTCGACGTGCGTTACTATCTGGTAGCCATTTTATTCATCTTGTTTGATCTTGAGGTAGCCTTTATGGTGCCTTGGGCTGTGGTGTTTAAAGAGCTGGGCGCGTATGGCTTCTGGTCGATGATGGTATTTCTGCTGATTCTGGTTATCGGCTTTGTTTATGAATGGAAAAAAGGCGCTCTGGAATGGGAATAGAAGGCGTTTTAAAAAAAGGATTTGTCACAACAACTGCCGATACCGTACTCAATTATGTGCGTACCGGTTCATTGTGGCCAGCTACTTTTGGTTTGGCTTGTTGTGCCGTAGAAATGATGCAGGCCGGTGCTGCCCGTTATGACCTTGACCGCTTCGGTATTATTTTTCGCCCGTCACCGCGCCAGTCTGACCTGATGATTGTGGCCGGTACTCTGTGCAATAAAATGGCTCCGGCATTACGGCGTGTTTACGACCAGATGGCCGAGCCGCGCTGGGTATTGTCTATGGGTTCCTGCGCCAATGGTGGCGGCTATTATCATTACTCTTATTCTGTGGTGCGTGGCTGCGACCGCATTGTGCCGGTTGATGTATATGTGCCCGGCTGCCCGCCCACCGCAGAGGCATTGGTTTACGGCCTGTTGCAGTTGCAGCTGAAAATTAAACGTACCGCCACAATTGCGCGTGTATGAAAGTGAGGAAAATATGGCAGATATAGCAACACTGAAAGCCGTGTGTGAAACCACTTTCGGCGCTAAGATACGTTACTGTCTTGATCGCGGTGAACTAACACTGGAGTGTGATGCCGCTGATTACCATCAGCTGATGCAAACCCTGCGCGATCATGATGAACTGAAATTTGAAACGCTGATTGATTTGTGTGGTGTTGATTACCAGAGCTACAAAGATGAACCGTGGCAAGGCAAGCGCTTTGCCGTTGTCAGCCATCTGTTGTCTGTAACCAATAACTGGCGTATCCGTGTCCGTGTCTGGGCTGAAGCCGAAGACTTTCCCACCGTCGATTCTGTTGTCGATATCTATAACGGCGCCAACTGGTACGAACGTGAAGCGTTTGACATGTTTGGCATTCTGTTTAACAACCATCCCGACCTGCGCCGTATTCTTACTGATTACGGCTTTGTTGGTCATCCGTTTCGCAAGGATTTTCCCGTTTCCGGCTATGTTGAAATGCGCTATGACGAGGCCGAAGGTCGCGTTATTTATCAGCCAGTAACGATTGAGCCGCGTGAGATTATCCCGCGCGTGGTGAGAGAGGAGCAGTACGGTGTCTAAGTTACGTAATTACACCATCAATTTTGGACCGCAGCATCCGGCTGCACATGGCGTATTGCGCCTGATTCTGGAAATGGATGGTGAAAACATCGTTCGTGCCGATCCGCACATCGGCCTGTTGCATCGTGGTACGGAAAAGCTGGCGGAAACACGGACTTATCTGCAAACGCTGCCGTATATGGATCGTCTGGATTATGTATCCATGATGTGTAATGAACAGGCTTACTGCCTGTCGGTTGAACGTCTGCTCAATATTGAAGTACCCATTCGTGCCCAGTATATCCGCGTGATGTTTGCCGAGATTACTCGCATTCTTAATCATCTGATGGGTATCGGTTCGCATGCACTGGATATCGGTGCCATGACAGTGTTTCTTTACGCCTTCCGTGAGCGTGAAGATCTAATGGATATTTATGAGGCAGTATCAGGTGCACGTATGCATGCTGCCTATTTCCGCCCCGGTGGCGTATACCGTGACTTGCCGGATTTCATGCCAAAATACGAATCCAGCAAATATCGCAATGCCAAAGTATTGCAAAAACTCAATGCCAGCCGTGAAGGTTCACTGCTGGACTTTATTGAAGACTTTACCAACCGTTTTCCTGCCTGTGTGGATGAATATGAAAATCTGCTCACCGACAACCGTATCTGGAAACAGCGTACTGTCGGCATAGGCGTGGTCTCACCAGAACGAGCCCTGCAAAAAGGTTTTACTGGTGTCATGTTGCGTGGTTCCGGTATTGAATGGGACGTACGCAAGAAACAGCCTTACGATGCCTATGCTGAGATGGATTTTGATATACCGGTGGGCATTAATGGCGACTGCTATGACCGTTATCTGTGCCGCATTCATGAGATGCGTCAAGCTAACCGCATTATCCGCCAGTGTGTGGACTGGCTGAAAGCCAATCCCGGCCCGGTGATTATTGACGACCATACCGTGGCACCGCCACCTCGCGCTGCCATGAAGGACGGGATGGAAGAACTGATTCATCATTTCAAACTGTTTACTGAAGGTATGCATGTGCCAGAAGGTGAAGTCTATGTGCCTACTGAACATCCTAAAGGTGAGTTCGGTGTCTATCTGATTTCCGATGGCGCTAATAAACCTTACCGGATGAAAATCCGTGCTCCGGGCTTTGCCCATTTGCAAGGCATGGATGAAATGGCGCGCGGTCACATGCTGGCGGATGTGGTTGCCATTATTGGTACACAGGATATTGTATTCGGGGAGGTGGATAGATAATGTTGTCCGCTGATAGCTTAAAACAAATTGATACAGAACTGGCCAAATATCCGGCCGATCAGCGTCGCAGTGCCATTATGTCGGCTCTGCGTATAGCGCAATCCGAGCTGGGCTGGTTGCAGCCTGAAACTATTGAAGAAGTGGCTGATTATATTGGTATTCCACCAGCTCAGGCGCTGGAAGTGGCTACTTTTTACAATATGTACAACCTCAAACCAGTTGGTAAATACAAACTTACCGTATGTACTAATCTGCCCTGTGCCTTGCGTGGCGGCGTGAATGCTGGTGAGTATCTGCAAAAACGTCTTGGTATTCGCTATGGTGAAACCACTGCTGATGGGAAATACACGCTGGTAGAAGGCGAATGCATGGGTGCCTGTGGCGATGCGCCGGTGATGTTAGTGAATAATCATAAAATGTGTAGCTTTATGAGCGAAGAAGCCATTGAAGCGAAACTGGCGGAGTTGAACTGATGGCAATGTACCAGAATGGCGTGATTTTCGATCAGGTTGATACTTCCGACCCCAATTGCTGGACGCTGGAAGCCTATATAGCGCGCGGTGGCTATCAGGCATTGAAAAAAATCATCAATGAAAAAATGGCGCCGGATGATGTCATCGCTGAGCTTAAGACTTCCGGTCTGCGTGGTCGCGGTGGTGCCGGCTTTCCAACCGGGCTGAAATGGAGCTTTATGCCGCGTTCGTTTCCGGGCACTAAATATGTTGTCTGCAATACCGATGAAGGTGAACCGGGTACATTCAAAGATCGTGATATCATTGATTATAATCCACATGCGTTGATTGAAGGCATGATTATCGGTGGCTATGCCATGGGTGCGGCCGCTGGTTATAACTATATTCATGGCGAAATCTTCGAAAGCTATCTGCGCTTTGAAACAGCTTTACAACAAGCACGGGCTGCCGGTTTTCTGGGACAGAATATTTTAGGTAGTGAATTCAGCTTTGAACTGTATGCCCATCATGGCTATGGTGCTTATATCTGTGGTGAAGAAACGGCATTGCTGGAGTCGCTGGAAGGCAAGAAAGGCCAGCCACGCTTCAAGCCGCCATTTCCGGCGTCCTATGGCTTATACGGCAAACCTACTACCGTCAATAACACCGAAACCTTTTCCTCTGTGCCATTCATTATTCGTGATGGCGGCCAGCAGTTTGCCGATAAAGGTATTCCGAATAATGGCGGAACCAAGCTCTTTTCTGTATCCGGCCATGTTGAGCGTCCCGGTAATTATGAAATTCCACTAGGCACACCATTTAAAGATTTACTTGATATATGCGGTGGCATGCGTCATGGCAAAAAGCTCAAAGCAGTGATTCCGGGTGGTTCTTCTGCGCCGGTATTGCCAGCTGACATCATGATGGAACTGACCATGGATTATGACGCCATTGCCAAAGCCGGTTCAATGCTCGGTTCTGGTGCCGTAATCGTCATGGACGAAGATGTCTGCATGGTGAAAGCACTGGAGCGGCTAAGCTATTTCTATTTTGAAGAATCATGTGGACAATGCACGCCCTGCCGTGAAGGAACCGGCTGGCTATATCGCATTATTCACCGTATTGCCTCTGGTAAAGGCCGGCCGGAGGATCTGGATTTGCTGGAATCAATTGGCAGCAATATGTCCGGACGCACCATCTGTGCACTGGCGGACGCAGCAGTGATGCCAATACAGGGCTTTATGAAGCATTTCCGCCCCGAGTTTGAGCACTACATCAAACACGGCAAACCCATGAAAGAACATCGCTGGTGCTAAGGCACTATCTGCTTAATTAGGATTGCGAACCTATGTTACAAATTCAAATTGACGGTAAACAACTCTCTGTCGAGCAGGGTAGTACGGTGATAGAAGCCGCCCATCAGGCCGGTACCTTTATTCCGCATTTTTGCTATCACAAAAAATTGTCTATCGCCGCCAACTGTCGTATGTGTCTGGTTGAGGTAGAAAAATCACGCAAACCATTACCAGCCTGTGCTACACCGGTTACCGATGGTATGGTGGTTAAAACCAATTCACCCATGACTAAAGATGCCCAGAAAGGGGTAATGGAGTTTTTGCTGATTAATCACCCGCTGGATTGCCCGATATGCGATCAGGGCGGTGAATGTCTGTTGCAGGACTTATCCATGGGCTATGGTAAAGGTGCCAGTCGTTATACCGAAGCCAAACATGCAGTGGTCGGCAAGGAAATGGGGCCATTGGTATCGGCTGCGGAAATGAGCCGCTGTATACACTGTACCCGCTGTATTCGTTTTACTGAAGAAATTGCCGGTAAACAGGAACTGGCGATGAAAAATCGTGGTGAACATTCCGAAATTACTCCGTTTGCCGGTAAAACACTGGAAACCGAGCTGTCTGGTAATGTGATTGATTTGTGTCCTGTTGGTGCCTTAACCAGTAAACCGTTCCGCTATGACAGCCGCTCATGGGAATTAAGCCGGCGTAAATCTATTTCTGCTCATGATGCCTTGGGCAGCAACCTGATTGTTCAGACTAAAGACCACACCGTACGGCGCGTATTGCCATTGGAAAACGAAGCCATCAATGAATGCTGGCTCAGTGATCGTGACCGTTTTGCCTATGCTGGGCTGTATCAGCAGCGCTTAACTCAGCCACAAATCAAACAGAATAACCAGTGGCATACTGTCGACTGGCAAACTGCACTGGATTACGTTGCCAAAGGTTTGCATGGTGTCAGCCATGACTTTGGTGCCGATGGGATTGGTATGTGGGTTAATCCGGCCAATACCATTGAAGAAATGTATCTGGCACGTAAACTGGCTGATGGCCTTGGTATTAATGCTGTAGACAGTCGTCTGCGTTCGCTGGATGGCCGTTTGGCGGCCGCTGCTAAAGGCGCTCAATGGCTGGGACAGAACATCGAACAACTGGCAGAAAACGAAGTGATTCTGGTGGTTGGCGCCCGTTTGCGGCAGGAACAGCCACTACTCACAGCTCGTATCCGTCAGGCAGCCAAAAATGGTACCAAAATAGCTGTTTTGGCCGCTGCTGCTGAAGAATTGTTTATGCCCTTGCTGGCACAGGTGAGCCTGCATCCGTATCAGTGGATTGACTGGTTGAGTAATGCACTTAACAGCGAAGTAGGGCAGACATTATTACAGGCACAAAAAGCCAGCATTATTCTTGGTGCTGATGTACTGAATCATCCGGATGCCGCTGCTGTTTATGCTGCAGCACAGGACTTGGCTGTGGCTACCGATAGCATTCTCGGGATATTGCCACAGGCAGCCAACAGTATTGGTGCCGAAGTGCTTGGTGTGGCCGCCAGAAAAACAGAACATACCATTACTGCACAGATTGCGCAGCCAAAACAGGCCGTGATGTTGCTTAATGTTGAGCCAGACATGGATGTCGCCAATGGTGCTGCGGCTATTGCCGCACTGAAACAGGCGCAGACAGTGATGGCATTTAGTGCGTATGATAGTGAGGTATTGCGTGAGGTGGCCGATGTCATGCTGCCAATCACCCCATTTACCGAAACATCCGGTAGCCTCATCAATATGGAAGGCCGTTTGCAGTCTTTCCATGGCGTGGTACAGGCGTACGGTGAAGCCAGACCATTATGGAAAGTATTGCGTGTACTGGGCAACGTGCTTGAACTGCCGGGGTTTGAATATGAAAACACCCAGCAGATCCTGACAGATGCACTTGCTAAAGACCAGTTGCCAGCCTTACTGAATAACCAAATACAACCGGTTGCGACCACTGATCCCAATATCAGTCTGGTGCGGGTTGGCGGAGTGAGTCTGTATGCTACCGATGGCATTGTGCGTCGTTCTGCGCCCTTACAGAACACAGTACATGCCGCAGTGCCCACAGCGCGGATTCACAGTACCACGCTGAATACGCTGGGGCTGGCTGATGGGGATACTGCACTGGCCAGACAGGGAAATAGTACCGTGGCCGTTACCGTGGCTGCTGACGACACCCTGCCGGAAAACGTACTGTTGTTGCCATTACATCAGAGTAACTGGCAACTGGGTGCTTTATTGACCACTGTTGAATTGAGTAAAGGATAATCATGCAAGCGTGGTTTCAACAATTACTGGGTAACGACTTCGGCTTACTGGTGTCTGTCATTGTCAAAATAGTCATCATCATGCTGCCGCTGATTCTTACCGTGGCTTATCTGACTTATTTTGAACGTAAAGTTATCGGTTACATGCAGCTGCGTGTCGGCCCGAACGTAACCGGCCCTTATGGCTTAATCCAGCCCTTCGCTGACGTATTAAAACTGTTATTTAAAGAAGTTACCCGCCCGTCGCAGGCCAACAAGGCATTGTTCTATATCGGGCCGATGATGTCGCTGATGCCGGCTTTTGCTGCTTGGGCAGTGATTCCGTTCAGTGAAAGCTGGTTTCTGACCAGAATCAATGCCGGTTTGCTCTATATCCTGATGATTACCTCGCTGTCTGTGTATGGTGTCATCATTGCTGGCTGGGCTTCCAACTCCAAATATGCCTTTCTGGGTGCCATGCGTGCTTCGGCACAAACCATCTCCTATGAAATAGCGATGGGTTTTGCCCTGATTGGGGTGATAATGGTATCCGGCAGCATGGATTTTCACGATATTGTGATGGCACAAGCCAAAGGCTATGCCGGTGGTTCGGTTTTTTCATGGAACTGGCTGCCATTGTTCCCATTGTTTGTGGTGTATCTGATTTCCGCAGTGGCCGAAACCAATCGCGCCCCGTTTGACGTGGCCGAAGGTGAATCGGAAATTGTTGCTGGTTTTCATGTTGAGTATTCTGGTTTTGCCTTTGCCTTATTTTTTCTGGCCGAATATATATTCATGATTCTTGTGGCTGCCCTGACCGCACTGTTGTTCTTTGGTGGCTGGTTATCCCCCTTCCCGCAAAGCTGGGGTTTCATTGGTACACCAAGCGTACTGTGGATGTTCCTGAAAATGGCGCTGGTGTTGTACTTTTATCTGTGGATACGGGCAACTTTCCCACGTTACCGCTACGATCAGATTATGCGTCTGGGCTGGAAAGTACTGATTCCGGTAACCATCGTCGCAGTGATTGTATTGGGTTTGTGGATGATTTCACCCCTGTCTTTATGGCGTTAAACAGGGAGAGGCACTGATATGGCAAATATAATTAAAACTTTTCTACTGACCGAGTTGCTTGCGGGCATGAAAGTAACCTTAAAAAACTTTTTTGCACGTAAAGAAACCATTTATTTTCCTGAAGAAAAAACGCCACAATCGGTTCGGTTCCGTGGTCTGCATGCACAACGGCGCTATCCCAATGGTGAGGAGCGCTGTATTGCCTGCAAACTGTGTGAAGCCGTATGCCCGGCAATGGCGATTAATATTGAGTCGGAAAAACGCGAGGACGGGACACGGCGAACAACCCGTTATGATATCGATCTGACCAAATGTATCTTCTGCGGTTTCTGTGAAGAAGCCTGTCCAGTAGACGCTATTGTAGAAACACAGATTTTCGAATATCACGGTGAAAAACGCGGAGATCTGTATTTCACCAAACCCATGTTGCTGGCCATTGGCGATCGTTATGAAGAAGATATCGCCAAATGCAAAGCCGCAGATGCACCGTATCGCTAAGGGGTAGTCATGAATTTACCATTAATACTGTTTTATGTATTTGCTGCGGTTATTCTGCTGGGCGCAATCAATACAGTGATTGCCAAAAATCCGGTACATGCAGTTTTGTTTCTGGTGCTGACATTCTGTGCCAGTGCCATGATGTGGATTCTGATGCAGGCCGAATTTCTGGGCATTGTGCTGGTAGTGGTCTATGTAGGGGCAGTAATGGTGCTGTTCCTGTTTGTCATCATGATGCTGAATATTGATATTGAACAGATGCGCGCTGGATTCTGGCGTCATGCGCCCATTGCCGCACTGGTGGGTATTCTGACTGCTGCACTGCTGATTGTGATTCTGGTAAATCCACAGCTGGATTTGGCACATTTGGGTACAGACAAACCACTGCCTGCTGATTACAGTAATGTACGTGACTTAGGTATGCAGATTTACACGACCTATCTGTTACCGTTTGAACTGGCCGCTATATTGCTGGTGCTGGGGATGGTTGCTGCCATTGCACTGGTACACCGGCAAACACCTAATCCACGTCGTACCAATCCGGCCGAACAAGTTAAAGTGCAGGCCAAAGACCGTTTCCGTATGGTGAAAATGCAGCCTGAAGTGGCTACACCAATAACCGAAACCCGTGAAGAAGCGACAGCAGGAGAGGAAAAAGCATGATTACCTTAACCCATTATCTGGTTCTCAGCGCGATACTATTTGCCATTTCTGCCATGGGCATTTTTATGAACCGCAAAAACGTACTTGTGCTGCTGATGTCAATTGAATTAATGCTACTGGCGGTAAACTTTAATTTCGTGGCTTTTTCCCGTTATCTCGGTGACACAGCCGGACAGATTTTTGTCTTTTTTATTCTGACAGTCGCTGCGGCAGAATCTGCTATTGGTCTGGCGATTATGGTGCTGATTTTCCGTAACCGTCAGAGCATCAACGTACAGGATCTGGATAGCCTCAAAGGCTAACGGGTGAGAGGAACAAGAGAAAATTATGTCTATTTATCTGATTATTGCTTTGGCTCCGCTCATCGGTTCACTGCTGGCCGGCTTGTGTGGCAAGCTGATTGGTCGTAGGGGAGCACATAGTGTGACCATTGCCGGTGTGGCTATTTCTGCGGCATTATCTGCGTGGGTGCTTTATGGTTTGATGAACGGCACCCGCCAGCCTTTTGATGAAAACGTCTATACTTGGCTGACCATGGGCGGGCTGGATTTTTCAGTTGGCTTCCTGATTGATAACCTAACCGCCACTATGTTAGTGATTGTCACCAGCGTGTCATTGATGGTGCATATCTATACCATTGGTTACATGAGTGATGATGATGGTTATCAGCGCTTCTTCAGTTATATCTCCCTGTTTACCTTTTCCATGCTGATGCTGGTAATGAGTAATAACTTTATCCAGCTGTTCTTTGGCTGGGAAGCAGTGGGGCTGGTATCTTATCTGCTGATTGGTTTTTACTTCAAACGTGACAGCGCTATCTTTGCCAATCTGAAAGCATTTCTGGTTAACCGTGTTGGCGACTTTGGCTTTGTATTGGGAATTGGCTTGATACTCGCTTATTTTGGCGGCAGTCTGCGCTATGCTGATGTGTTTCAGTATATAGATCAAGTGAAAAATGCCACCATCGAACTGATTCCCGGCCATCCTTGGTCATTAATTACCGTCACCTGCATTCTGCTGTTCGTAGGAGCGATGGGTAAATCTGCCCAGTTTCCATTGCATGTATGGCTGCCGGATTCAATGGAAGGACCAACTCCGATTTCTGCACTGATTCACGCCGCCACCATGGTGACAGCCGGTATTTTCATGGTGTCACGCATGTCACCACTATATGAGCTGTCTGATACTGCACTGGGTGTGATTATGGTATCTGGCACCATTACCGCGCTGTTTATGGGCTTTCTGGGCATGATTCAGAACGACATCAAGCGAGTGATTGCCTATTCCACCTTGTCACAACTTGGTTATATGACTGTGGCACTGGGTGCTTCAGCCTATAATATTGCCGTATTCCATGTCATGACCCATGCTTTCTTCAAAGCCCTGTTATTCCTCGCGGCCGGTAGCGTGATTATGGGCATGCACCATGATCAGGATATGCGCCATATGGGCGGCTTGCGCAAGTATATGCCGGTAACATGGATTTGTATGCTGATTGGTTCCCTGTCATTGATTGGTACCCCATTCTTCTCTGGTTTCTATTCCAAGGATTCCATTATCGATGCAGTCAAAGCGTCAAATCTGCCATTCAGCAGTATTGCCTATGTCGCGCTGGTAGCCAGTGTCTTTGTGACCGCTTTCTACTCATTCCGCCTGTATTTTCTGGTCTTTCACGGCGAAGAAAAATGGCGTAAAGCCGAGCATGGTGAGCATCATCACAGCGAAGAGCACCATGGTCTGCGTCCACAGGATAATCCGCATGAAAGCCCGCTAGTGGTAACCATTCCGCTGATTCTGCTGGCTATTCCTTCAGTATTTGTCGGCATGTGGGCCATCAAACCAATGTTGTTTAGTGATTTCTACCAGCATGTGATATTCATTAACAGTGCAGCGCATCCGGCGCTGGCTACGGTAGAAGAAGAATATCACGGCATCTTTGCCATGGCCTTACACAGCCTAACCACACCTGTGTTATGGCTGGTGATTGCCGGGGTAGTACTGGCGTGGTTCTTCTACATGAAAAAACCGCATATTCCAGCCAGAATCGTGGCGTCTATCCGTCCAGTTTATGCCCTGCTGGATAACAAATACTATCTGGATGCACTTTACTATAACGTTTTTGCCAAAGGCAGCCGTCTGCTGGGAACGTTGTTCTGGAAAGTAGGCGACGTTTTCATCATTGATAAATTAATCGTTAACGGTGCCGCGCGCGTCGTGGCTACTATTGCAGCTTTGGTACGGCGGATTCAGACCGGCTACATCTATACCTATGCAACCGCAATGGTGGTTGGTGTGTTTGTGCTGGTAGCGTGGACTTTCTGGCCATTGCTGAAAACCATGTTCGGCGGTTAATTGAAAGCATTCAACTTGGTATCTTTAGGCTATAAATATGTACGATAACTTACTCAGTTTGGCGATTTGGCTGCCTGTAGCAGCCGGCATCGTAGTGCTGGCGACTGGCTCAGACAGGCACGCTGGTATAGCCAGAATGCTGGCCTTAATCGGTGCGCTGGTTTCCTTTTTAATCACCATACCGCTGTTTTGCAAATTTGATCGTTTAAATGGTGGCTTCCAATTCACAGAATTTCATGTCTGGATTGAAAGTCTCAACATCAACTATGCATTAGGTGTTGATGGCCTATCTGTCCTGTTTGTGATTCTGAACAGCTTCACAACCTTACTGGTGGTGCTGGCTGGCTGGCAGGTTATTCAGAAACGGCCAGCACAATATATGGCAGCTTTCCTGATTATGTCGGGACTGATTAATGGCGCGTTTGCAGCCATGGATGCCATTTTGTTCTACGTGTTCTTTGAAGGTATGCTGATTCCGATGTATCTGATTATCGGTATCTGGGGTGGTCCAAGGCGCGTATACGCATCCATCAAGTTTTTCCTGTATACCCTGATGGGCTCGCTGCTGATGTTGGTTGGTTTTGTGTATCTGTCTACCCAGACTGGAGGCTTCTCAATTGAAGCATGGCACAACATCAAGCACATTGCCATGACGGCGCAGATTTTACTGTTTATTGGTTTTTTCCTGTCTTTTGCAGTGAAAGTGCCAATGTGGCCAGTCCACACATGGCTACCGGATGCACACGTGGAAGCGCCCACTGGCGGTTCAATGGTGTTGGCTGCCATTACCCTGAAAATCGGTGCCTATGGCTTCTTGCGTTTTATGCTGCCTATCCTGCCGGATGCCGCGCGTTATTTTGCGCCAGTAATCATCGTACTGAGTCTGGTAGCGGTGATTTATATTGGTATGGTAGCGCTGGTACAGACAGACATGAAAAAACTGGTGGCTTATTCTTCCATCAGCCACATGGGTTTTGTTACCTTAGGTTTCTTCCTGTTTACCGGCGGATATTTGAATGAATGGGCCTTTAAAGGTGCCATCATGCAAATGGTGTCACATGGGTTTGTTTCTGCTGCCATGTTCATGAGTATTGGTGTCATGTATGACCGCATGCATACCCGCGATATTTCTGCCTACGGTGGCGTGGTAAACAGTATGCCCGTATTTGCCTCTTTCATGCTGCTGTTTGCCATGGCCAATGCCGGCTTACCCGGTACTTCCGGTTTTGTGGGCGAATTCATGGTAATTGTTGGTGCAGTAAAAACCAATTTCTGGATTGGTGCTCTGGCTGCGTTAACCCTGATTTATGGTGCAGCCTATACCCTGTGGATGTTTAAACGGGTTATTTTTGGCACCATCAAAAAACCCGAAGTGGCGCAATTAAAAGATGTGAATAAACGCGAACTGCTTATACTGGTGATTCTGGCCATAGCGGTACTCGGTTTTGGTTTGTATCCCGAACCATTTATCGCCGTTGTTCATCAGGCAGCAAATGATTTAATTGTCCAAGCGGCACAAAGCAAACTGTAAGGAAATGTGAATGAACTGGACAGATTTAACAATATTTCCCGCTGTACCGGAACTGGTGCTGACTGTAGTACTGTTCACAGTGCTGCTGGTGGATTTATGGCTCAATGACAAACAACGCTGGATAACCTGTACCTTGTCAATCATTGGATTGATCTTAACGGCAACCGCACAGTTTCTGGTTTGGAAAGAACAGCCTCAATATGCGTTCCATGATATGTTTGTATTGGATGGTATGGCACAGCTAGCCAAGATATGCATGTATATTTTGGTGATTGCCTTGTTTATTTACAGCCAGTCTTATCTGCGCGCCAAGAATATCTATCAGGGCGAATTTTATACACTGACCCTGTTTGCCTTATTGGGCATGAATATCATGGTTTCAGCCTGTCATTTTCTTACCCTGTATGTAGGGCTGGAATTGCTGTCACTGGCGCTGTACGCTCTAATTGCCCTGCAACGCGACAGTGGTCGTGCAGCTGAAGCAGCACTGAAATATTTTGTGCTAGGTGCACTGGCTTCGGGATTGCTGCTGTATGGTATTTCACTGATTTATGGTGCAACAGGTACTTTGCAATTGCAGCAGGTGTTGGCTGCCAGTCAAAACAGTGCCAATCCGTGGCTATTAAAACTTGGCGTAGTATTTATTGTAGCCGGCATTGTATTTAAACTGGGTGGCGTGCCTTTCCATATGTGGGTGCCTGATGTGTATCAGGGAGCACCTACCGCTGTTACCGCATTAGTAGGTACCGCACCAAAAATTGCCGCCACAGTATTTGCTTTCCGCATTCTGGTTTATGGCTTGCTCACCCAATGGGAAAGCTGGCGTGAATTATTACTAATATTGGGTATTGCTTCGTTGTTAGTCGGTAATCTGGCCGCTATCATGCAAACCAATATCAAACGTATGCTTGGTTTTTCTACCGTTGCACACATGGGTTTTATCCTACTGGCCTTGCTGGCTGGGCAAACTGGTTGTACCGCAGCCATATACTACGCCATCACCTATGCTTTAATGGCTTCTGTAGCGTTTGCTATTCTGATGTTGTTGTCCGGCAGAGATGTTGAATGCCAGAATATCAGCGATCTGGCTGGCCTGAATCAGAAAAATGCTTGGTATGCATTTTTAATGCTGCTGGCGATGTTTTCCATGGCCGGTATTCCGCCGTTGATGGGCTTTTATGCCAAACTGGCGGTTATCAAGGCATTACTCGCTAGTGGTTATCTGTGGGTTTCTGTATATGCAGTAGTCATGTCACTGATCGGGGCTTTCTATTATCTGCGTGTGGTTAAAACCATGTATTTTGATACACATAATTCTGTTGCAGAGTCTACTTTTAACATGACCTTTCTGGGTAAAGTAGTTTTATCTGTTAATGGTTTACTGTTACTGCTATGGGGTGTTGTGCCGGACAGCGTGATGGCTTGGTGTGTACAGGCATTGCTGCATAGTTAAAACGCTTTGCTCTTTCAGACAGCAGCCCCAATGGCTGCTGTTTTTGTAACCGTTGAATACCCTTATCAAAGATAATAACCACAGGTAAAATGACTCATATAACCGTTAAAATAACAACTGCAAGGTAAGCATGAATAATTCAGAATTTAATATCCGCCAAGTTCAATGTGTGGTGGTAAAGGTAGGTTCTAGCCTTGTTACCAATGGTGGAGATGGGGTAGACCAGAATATTCTGAATAACTGGGCACAGCAGATTGCACAATTGCGAGCCCGTGGTGTTCAGGTGGTGCTGGTTTCCAGTGGTGCGATTGCAGAAGGAATGAAACGGCTGGGCTGGCTCGTACGACCAAAAGCGATTAACGAATTACAGGCAGCAGCTGCTGTAGGGCAAATGGGGCTGGCACAGGCATATGAAGTTGCGTTTGAGTCGCTGCATATCCAGACAGCACAGATTTTACTTACTCATGATGATTTGAGCCATCGTACCCGCTATCTGAATGCACGCAGTACCATCCGTACTCTGCTGAAGCAGGGCGTTGTGCCAATAATTAATGAAAATGATTCCGTTACCATTGATGAAATCAAGCTTGGTGATAATGATACTCTGGGGGCACTGGTTACTAATCTGATTGAAGCAGATGTGCTGATTATCCTGACGGATCAGGATGGATTGTATGACCGCGACCCGCGCCAATATGCCGACGCCAAATTTATCCATAAAATTGCAGCCAGCCACCCGGATCTGGAAAATATGGCTGGTGGTGCAGGTAGCAGTGTAGGTACGGGAGGAATGTATACCAAAGTACTGGCTGCCAGACGGGCTGCTTTAAGTGGTGCAGCAACCTGTATCGCTAATGGACATGCCGATAATGTACTTTCGCATTTGCTTGATGGTAACGAGGTCGGTACATTATTTACACCGGATGATAACCGACTGAATGCGCGTCAGCAGTGGTTATCAGGACAATTACAACTGGTGGGTAAACTCACCATTGATGATGGTGCAGCTCAAGCACTTACAATGCATAATTCTAGTTTATTATCAGTAGGTTGCATTGGTGTTTCTGGTCATTTTGATCGTGGAGCATTAGTATCTGTATGTAATCAAGCTGGTATCGAAATTGCTCGTGGCCTGATTAATTACAATGACCGGGAAATATCGCGATTATTGCGCCAGCCCTCACATATGATTGAAGTTCTTTTGGGTTATATCGCTGAAGAAGAATTAATGCATCGTGATAATATGGTTTTATGCCATTTGTAGTTGTTATTCTGGCCGCTAACAATATTCTAAAGTGCGATGACCACAGTACAATAACTCATTTTTTGTAAATAGACATTTAAAAACAGCTTTATATGAAAGTAATAAAGCTGTTTTATCCGCTTAGTGAATTAATGTCATATTTAATAGACATATGTTTTCCAGCCTTAGGGATGACTTGAATAAAACTTACTAACTGATAAAGCTTTTTAATAGTGGCTTGATTAAACAAGTACAACAAAAAAGAACAAAATCTGTATTCAGTAATAACATTAAATAATACAATTCCAATTATTAATAAGATAATTGAAGTAAATCAGTAACAGAAAATGACTTAATTCCGTCGGCGCTGAATAACTGGATTTAAAAATATCAGCGATTAGGCTTCATTTAGCTTGAAAGATAGTTGTACAAAAACATGCTGCGTAATAAAAAAGCTGTAAGTAACAAAATAGTATATTTAAATAGATAATACCATTTACAGCATTAAAATAGTGTTGATAAAAACCAACCAACACTAATATTGCTATTAATATATTATTTAATTACTGTTGATATGCAATATGGTATTCGAAATTATAATTAAGTTTACTATGGAATCAATATGTAATTGATATTTTTATATGTTGTTCTAGTTAAATTAAATAGTATTAAGCCTAATGGCAGACTTGCGGTGCTTTTTGCCCCTCTTAGTGTTCTCTTTACAGAAAAAACACATATACACTTAACTATTTATCTGCCCTATAAGTTTCACAAGTGACAAATCGGCTTGCATATGCGGGACGAAAAAAACTTTTGCACCTTTTCGCTGATTCTTTTGTACTGCGACAGCAATATTACTAATGCATTCTTTTGTGTTTTTTACTCTTCCAATGTGCTTGGTGATTAAGAAATTTAATCTTTCTGATACTTCAATAAAGCAATTTTGTTTAGCTGTTACTTTTTAAACAAGAAGATTTGCATATATGTATAACGCTATCTTTTGCATATTCGCACAGTTATAAGCAAATGAATTTGACGTGCTAAATATATATAATTTCTTTATTGCAAACAGCAATAAAGAAAAAGCTACAACGCTAATCATGTTCTTGAGTTGTAGAATCTTCGAAAAGTTACAAACTATAAAGCTAAATAAAAAATATTGTGTAACAACATGTCTTAAAAAATATATTTTAACTTTTACGCTTAATTTAAGTTTTACGGCAACGTAATACTGAAGGCAAAAAACTATTACGTTCAAAACACATTATCCAAAGCTATAAAACTGGCTTTTAGCAACAGGTTAAACATTGCTCAAACCTTATTTACAATCTGCTTAAAAAATTTCAAAAATCGCGCAATTTTTGCCTAGGATAGTACAAAAGCTAAATTCCAAATTTTCGCCCTTTTTCCTCGCAAAATACCCGTTTTCCCTATATTTCAGCCTTTTTCCTGTGTTGTGGAAAAGTTCAAAGAAAGCACTATACCGCGTATATTTATTATTAGTGTTGATGTGATAAAGGCAGAAAACATAATAAAACCGGTACCAAATTACATGGTACCGGTTTGTGTAGGATATGCGCTTTATACGCAAAGTTTCAGTTTAATTTACCAGAGAACTTTCAATCCTACAGATCCACTTACTGGCGCTTTTACTTTGGTATCACCACCATTAGACCAAGTATGGCCAACCTCACCATAAACTGAGACATTATCGTTGACATCATAGCTTCCGCCAACAGCTACCTCAGCGCTGGTATGTCCACCGCCACTATGCAATGTGGTAGAGGCATTTCGAGTAGTAAAGGTAGTGTGATCAGTTCCATTAGGAGAATAGAACAAGTTCACACGTGCATGTGGACGCATTGTTCCTTTACCGGTCTGATAATTGCCTTCCATACGAGCACCGACACGGAACAGCCATGCATCATCGTGTCCCTGTTTAACAGTAGTGTTACCACTGATATTACTGTCATCCAGATCCAACCACTGATGTACGATCTGAGCTTGCGGCTCCAGCTTCCACGCACTGTTACCTAAAGAGAACGGTTTGCCAGCTTCAACAGAAGCAGTTACACCGTGACCTTTCTGTTTACTATTTGCGTTGCCGTTAGGTTTAATGTCAACATTATGCCGTGCGCCCTGCAGTACTAAATCTACATAAGCACCATTGTCATGGGTGTAATTGCCATAGGCACCGAGGAAGTAAGATTTAGTGGCATTTTTACCAACACTGCCGTTCACACCGCTGGCAAAGCCATCAACATCCAAATCTCCATACAGATAACCGACATAACCACCAACATGCCAGCCGTTATGTTGCCAGATATCGCTACCCAGCTGTAGACCAGTATAGTCGCCTTTACTGCGAGCATTCGCGGCACCATTCTGCTCAATGTCAGCGCGTGTGGCAATAACTCTACCCCAGCTCATGCGTGAATCAGACTGTGCCGTACTGCCCAAGCGTTGATGCATATTACCCAGCATAGTACTGTCAGCTTGACGCAACTGAGCACCCACAGCAGCATACAATGGTACTTCTTTACGATACAGTACTTTTGATTTAGATGATGCAGGATCTACAACCCTAGAGCGCAGATACCAGTCATCGCCTTCGCCATCAGCATCGCCTTTTGACAGATGATATTCGAAAGCACCAGCATCAACATGGCCACCAGCTAAACTAAATGCTTCGTCTTCACTGGTACCTTGGACATTAATAATGTTGATTCCATCAGTATCACCAGTATCAGCACCGAGACCGCCATCATTATGTACTGTAACAGAAGTTGTACCGGTTGCATTACCCGTAATACGTAATCTGTCAGTAGCACTAGTGCTAACGGTATCAAGCTCTAATATACCGTTATTGCCGGTATAGTCACCTTTGATTATCAACAGGTCACCAGCACTGTGATTACTACTTAGACTAATAGTACCTGCATTTTCAACATCACCACTAATGGTTGTTTCCTGAATCGGTACTATAGCTTTCGCTAACACAGGTGATGGAGAAAGATCTAATGTTCCCTCATTCTCAATCACAAGTTTAGTGGTTTCCAGATTACCAGTTAAAGTAAGCTTGCCTTGTTTCTTAACATTGATATTGTCCCAGTTAAGAATAGCTATATTACCCTCACTACCGCTGCTGACAGAAGAGCCTTTGAGTGTACCATGGATATTTAGGGTATCAATGTCACCATTACCTTCACCACCATCAATGGCCGTCAATTGAGAAATATCAGCATCCTGATTGATAGTAAGTGTGTCACTACCTTTACCAAGCTGGATTGCACCGATAACTTTAGAACCGTCCTCAAGAGTGACATTAGCATTAGTATCATCATCCTGAATAGCAATTCCCGAAGCACCGGAAACAATTGCACCATTCTGCAAGGTAATAACGTTTGTTGCACCAGCTATACCAGACGTATGGATACCGGCACCTGTTTCACCTACTACCTCATCAGCAACACTTATACTAATCGCGCCAGTATCGGAATTGTTGATAGCCCTAATACCGGTAGATCCAACAAGCTTACCAGTTGTCGCATAAGTTTGACCATTTGGTGAATTATTTTCAATAACAACAGCCGCTGAATTCTCAGAGTTGTCAGGCCGTTCTGGCTGCTCAGGTTGTTCTGGCTGCTCAGGCTGTTCTGGCTGTTCTGGCTGCTCAGGCTGTTCTGGCTGCTCAGGTTGTTCTGGCTGCTCAGGTT